>JBDRFO010000099.1:0-37680 GCA_043818655.1 Chloroflexota bacterium | reverse complement strand
ACCTTGGCCCTTAAAAGTTATTACCTTGGTCGCTGCATTCACTGAGATATCCCAGCAGTATCGAGCACCCGTCTTGTATGTCTGCTGCACAATATTGTAGTTAGCATCGTATGCCACTATCGTAAATGCATTGCGGTTGTCTGTGTGGCTAAATGGCACATAGGTGTATCCGTTAAACTGGACGGTGTGGGCGTAAGGATAAAACGAAGGATCGGACGGGGAATAGGGAACCGTATAATGAGAGAACATCATACCGGACGGCACCGGGAAAGCAGACTGAAGAATCTACGCATATACGGGGACGCTATTAAATTGGGGTCCCGGAGGTCCCTGTGGACCGGTATCACCCTTGTCGCCTTTGGGACCCTGGATGCCTTGGTCCCCCTGGTCGCCCTTGAGACCCTGGATACCTTGGTCCCCCTGGTCACCCTTAGCACCCTGGATGCCTTGGTCACCCTGGTCACCCTTCTCGCCCTGGATGCCCTGGTCACCCTTCTCGCCCTGCGGCCCCTCTGGACCTACCTCACCCTGTGGTCCCTGCGGGCCGACTTCTCCCTGTGGCCCCGGTATCAACTGGATATTGTCAATCTGCGCCTGCAGGCCAGCAATGTTATCGAGTACCAGTTGCGTTAGACTATTGATGGCATCCCATATCTCTTGAAATGGCATACCATTATTCTGGGCTTGTTCCTCATTCTGGGTTTGTTCCTCATTCTGGTTCGGATTCTCCTTAGCCAGAGCAGGAGTGGCCATCAGGCCGACAACCAGGAATATCGATAATGCAATCGAAATAAGCTTTTTTTTCACTATGACTCCTTATAATCAAGTTACATCAAATCGTCCTTTCACACGGACGATAACTACACTCACAGAGTGTATCGGGCATAATTTAAACAGTAATGTTTGTCTTCTCCGTACCTCCTTTCCCCGTGATTGAATTATGCCAGCACCCCTTTGCCCCACCTTGCAACACCCGACGGTTTCACGAAACACCGACATACGGGACAAATTATACCAAGTATATAAGTATAGTATGGTAAAGTCAATAGTACAACCTTCTCCATACTCCGGTGCTCTGTCGCTTTTTTGCATCCGGAGAATCATGAAGAAGCTTAGTATCGTCAGATAGAGCACGCCTCTTGCTTCTATTCAGAAAGACAGTTTCCGGATGACTCCCCTTTGTTCAATTCCGGTTGTTTCCACATGAATTCTGGATGGCAAAGCCAAAGTCGCAACCATAATTAATCAGAACCGCCAGTTTGGAAACATTGACAATCAACAGCGGGTATTATACATTTGTTTCAAAATGAACTGTGATCGCAAGAAAAGAAATGTTGACGGGAGGTAAAGAATGAAGTGTAATGCCCCGTCGCATTCTGAATCCACCCTTCGCTGCAGCAAGTGTGGTCAAACCATTTGCCCCAGGTGTATGGTCGAGACACCGGTTGGTGCCCGTTGCCGGGAATGTGCCCGGCTGTATAAATTACCCACTTTTAATGTCACAGGAAGACATTACCTGATTGCCGTCCTGGTGGGGATGGGGATGGGTCTTGTCACCGGCATCATCTGGGGATTAGCCGTGCGGTTTATTTACTTTCCCTTCATCAACTTCCTGCTCGCCCTGGCGACTGGTTCGGCTGTTGGTGAGGTCATCAGTCTCTCGGTCAACCGCAAGCGCGGGATTGGACTTGCCGTCATATCCGGCATGGCGGTTGTGCTGAGCTACCTCGTCGCGCACCTTGCACCATGGGGTCTTCCCTTCGGTCTCTTTGACCTTCTCTCCCTGGCGATCGGTATTGCCATGGCCGTTAACAGACTGAGGTAAAAAAAGACTCATGCCGCTTTATGATGAAATCGGGAAGGGCTACGACCGCACACGGCAGGCTGACCCATACCTCTGCCGGAGAATCAGGCATCACCTCAGGTTGATTCCGGGAGGCAGATACCTTGATGTCGCCTGCGGGACAGGGAATTACACGCTGGCAATCCACAGGCAGGACACACCGGTAATCGGTATTGATACCGCAACGCAGATGATTGGTGCCGCCCGCCGGAAAGAGGGTTCGGTTAGCTGGTGCCTCGGAAATGTCGCGGCGCTTCCTTTCCCAAACGACAGCTTCACCGGGGCTTTTTGTGTTCTCGGGATTCACCATTTTGACAACATAAGACAGGTTTTTACCGAGGTCTACCGCGTGCTCTCCTCAGGTCGGTTTGTGATCTTCACCGCAACACCGGGACAGATGGAGGGTTACTGGCTGAATCACTATTTCCCAAAGGCAATGAGAAAATCAATGGATAAGATGCCTGACCGGGGGAAAGTGACCGCTGCCCTGAAAAGAGCCGGCTTCGGCAATATCGAATCAGAGGCATATGAGGTTCAGGAGAATCTCAAAGACCTTTTTCTTTACAGCGGGAAGCACCGTCCGGAGTTTTACCTGAATCCTGAGGTGCGGCAGGGGATATCAACCTTCGCCGCCCTGGCCGGACAGGACGAGGTTAGCGAAGGTTGCCGACAACTTGAGAAGGATATTACCTCTGGCGATATTAACGGGATAATCGCCTCATATTTATATCGCAGTAGCGGCAGGGGCGATTATCTTTTTCTTACCGGTGAGAAAAAACAATGAGGGGGAACCTTTCGCCTGTTCCCCCTCAGTTTGAAACACAATGTCTTTTGATAAACTCCCCGCGACCTTATGGTCGGGGAATTAAGTAAGGTAAGTTAAATCCTGCTCTAATATCTAATACCCTTTTTTCTTATCCACCCTGTTGATAAGCCTTTTGCCGGTAACATAGCGCTTCAGGTTATCAATGAAAAGGTCAGTCGGTGCGGTTGTGGAACCTTCCCAGCTGCCGGAAGCATGCGGGGTCTGGATGACATTAGGCATCCCCCAGAGTTTGCTTTCCGGTGACAGGGGTTCGGTATCAAAAACATCCAGCCCGGCACCGGCAATCCATCGCTCCTCAAGGGCACGGATAAGCACCTCTTCATCAATAATCTTACCCCGCCCGATGTTGAGGATACGAGCCGTGGGTTTCATGGCACGCAACTCTTTTTCCCCGAACATATGGTGCGTCTCCGCAGTATAAGGCAGCGTGATGACGACGTAATCGCTTTCCGCAAGAAGTCTCGGTAGCTGCGCTGTTGTTACCAGCTCGTCAGCATATCTGGTGCGCTGACCGGGTTTGGCAGAACGCTTCGTTGCCATGATCCTCATACCGAGGGCTTTGGCGCGCTTTGCGACCTCTATCCCAATGTGCCCCAGCCCGACGACACCTGCTGTCTTTCCGTAAAGCAGGTTGCCGCTCAGTCTCTGCCATTTTTTCTCTTTTTTCAGATCCAAATACGCCGGCATGTTCTTGGCAAACATCAGCATGACCATAGTTACCCACTCGCTGATCGGTATCGCCAGCAAGCCGCTGGCATGGTCAGCACGACCGGGCTGTTGATCATCTCCGGAGTGAGGTATCTTTCGACACCGGCTGACCTCATCTGTACCCATTTCAGCCTGGGAGCGCGCTTGATGATGTCACCAGGCAACCTGAACCCAAAGATTACCTCGGCCTGAGCAAAGGCGGCATCAAGTTCTGCCTTTGAGGACATATCCCCCCTGAGCTCTTTACTCAGCGGAACGGTAACATCGGTAATCTTGATGCGGGGACTGATATCTTGAATCTTCTTCAGGCTTTCCGCATCCATCCCGCTGCTGGGGACTGATGAGCCAGGGATAGAAGTGGCAACGACAATGTTCAGTGTGTCCACGAGACTCCTCCTCACTATTAATATTCGATAATAGCTACCAGGTCGCCGGACTCAACTACCTGACCAGGGGTGAGTTTTATCTCCACCACAGTACCATCAACTGGAGACACAATGGGGTTTTCCATCTTCATTGATTCCAGTGTGCAGATGACATCGCCTTCCTTCACCACACCACCCTGCCTGACATTAACCCCGATAACCTTACCAGGAATAGGAAATTCGATTCTCTCCTGAGCCACCAGAGTCTCCCTTCTAGTTGTCCAATAAAAGAAAGGGGCGGCAATCCCTCTCCGTTTTTCCGCCCCTTTAAATATACACTATTTTATTACGATTTGCTATTTCCAGAAAGTGCCTCTACCGGCGCCGGGGGGATGGTCTCATCTTCCTTCCGGTGCATGACGATCTCCTCACCGGCAATATCAACCACCACGGTGTCCTTGGCTTTGAAGTTACCGTGAAGTATCTCGTCCGCCAGCTTATCTTCGATCAGGTTCTGGATGACACGACGCAGCGGCCTGGCACCATAGACCTCATCATACCCCTTGATACCCAGGAAATCCTTGGCGGCATCGGTAACCTCAAGCGTGATATCCTTCTCGGCAACCTGCTTGCTCACAGTGGACAGCATCAGGTCAACGATCTGCCGTATCTGCTCTTTATTAAGTGCGTGGAAGACAAGCACGCCGTCAATCCGGTTCAAAAACTCGGGACGGAAGGTCTTCTTGAGTTCACCCAGGAGCTTGCCCTTCATCGTTTCGTATTCCAGCTGCTGCGTTTTAACCTCGTTAATGTGGGAGGTAAAACCCATGGTTGAGCCTTTCCGGATGACTTCAGCCCCGATGTTCGAGGTCATGACAATAATGGTATTCCGGAAGTCAACACGGCGTCCCTTAGCATCAGTTAAATGCCCATCATCAAATATTTGGAGCAGGATATTGAAGACATCCGGATGCGCTTTCTCAATCTCATCCAGCAGGATGCAACAGTAGGACTTGCGTCTCACAGCTTCCGTAAGCTGTCCTCCTTCATCGTAGCCGACATATCCGGGAGGCGCACCGACCAGTCGCGAGACAGCAAACTTCTCCATGAACTCAGACATATCAATCCGGATCAGGGCATCATCGCTGCCAAACATGAACTCAGCGAGCGCCCGCACAAGCTCGGTCTTACCGACGCCGGTGGGACCGAGAAAAATGAAGTTCCCGATCGGATGTCTCGGGTCTTTCAGCCCGGCGCGTGCCCGCCTGACGGCCTTGGCAATGGTTGTAATCGCCTCATCCTGACCGACAATACGCTTATGCAGCGCTTTTTCCATCTCAAGGAGTCTCGCCGTCTCATCCTCGCTGATTTGTGCCACGGGAATCCCTGTCCACATGCTCACCACATCAGCGATATCCTTAATCGTGACCACCGGTTTCTGGTTCTTCTGCTCGGCATGCCACTCCGCCTCAAACATCTTGATCTTTTCTTCAATTTGAAGCTCCCGCTCCCTTAGCTCCGCCGCATGGTCATACTGCTGTGTCGCCAGCGCAGCATCCTTGTCCTTACGCACGGACTCTTCGGCCTGCTTTAGCTCCCTGAGGCCAATGGGGATCGTGCGGTGCCGGATTCTTACCCTCGATGCCGCTTCATCCACCACGTCAATTGCCTTATCCGGCAGGAAACGGTCGGGGATATACCTCGCGGCAAGATTTGCCGCCAGGGCAAGGGCATCTTCGTCTATCGCCAGCTTGTGGTGCTCTTCATAGCGCCCCCGAATACCATGCAGAATCTTCACCGTATCCTCAACCGAGGGCTCTTCGACCAGTACCGGCTGGAAGCGACGCTCCAGCGCGGGGTCGCGCTCGATGTATTTCCGGAAATCATCAAGAGTGGTGGCACCGATACACTGCAGTTCACCACGCGCCAGGGATGGCTTGAGGATATTGGCAGCATCCACGGCACCTTCAGCCGCACCGGCGCCGACAATGGTGTGGAACTCATCAATAAAGAGAATAATATTCCCTGATGCCTTCAGTTCCTCGATGATTTTCTTCAGGCGCTCTTCAAACTCACCACGGTACTTGGTACCGGCAACCACCATAGGCATATCCAGCGTAATCAGCCGTTTCCCTTCAAGCGTTTCAGGGACGTCACCGGCAATAATGCGGTGCGCCAGCCCTTCAACAATGGCGGTCTTCCCGACACCAGGTTCCCCGATAAGAGCAGGGTTGTTCTTGGTACGCCGGGAGAGAATCTGTGTTACCCGCTCAATCTCCTTGTTGCGTCCGATAACCGGGTCAAGCTTTCCGGCATGAGCCAGGGCAGTCAGGTCAATACTGAGCTGATCCAGCGTCGGCGTCCGGCTGCCGGTGCGCATGACACGGGATTTGGAAGTTTCATGACTCAGGATGCGGACGGTTTCCGCACGCGCCCGCTCCAGGGTGATGCCCAGACTGTCAAGCACACCGGCAGCTACTCCCTCACCCTCTCTGAGTAGCCCCAGTAAAAGATGCTCCGTCCCAATATAGTTATGACCAAGATGACGTGCCTCATCGATGGCCAACTCAATAACCCTCTTTGCCCTTGGGGTAAGCCCGATCTCACCGCTGCCAGGTTTCTCACCGCGGCCAATGATAAATTCTACCGCTGATCGAACCTTGTTCAGACCGGTCCCAAGGTTCACCAGAACCTTAGCGGCAACCCCTTCTTCCTCCCGTACCAGGCCCAGCAAAATATGCTCTGTCCCAATATAATTATGGTTCAGATGCTGGGCTTCCTCTTGAGCCAGGGTCAGAACTCGACGAGCCCTTTCGGAAAATTTCTCAAATCGGCTAGCCATCCTGTCCTCCTTCTGTTTGCTTCCGCATCACGCTAGCAGAGTTGTCATTCTGCTGTAATTATAAAGCATCCAGAAGCAAAGGTCAAAATCTAGGGGGAAACACCATCAATAAAGGTTTGGTGGGAGATCATTATCAATACCTAGGTCGGGGCCTGTCCTGGTGCCCAAATGTTAACCAGTTTACCAAAGCCTCCTGGCAGTGACCTATTTTCCACAAGGAGTTGCCCCCTCAGTATCGTCTGCGCTGGAGCGTTTCACTTCCGTGTTCGGGATGGGAACGGGTGGTTCCACTCCGCTCCAACCACCAGGAAGCTCTGGTTAACTGAATTGCCAATAGTATAGCACGATATTTCCGAAAAGAAAAGTGCCCGATCAAAAAATCCGGTAAAAATTTTGCCCCGCATCACGTTCCCGGCTACTTTTCCGAAGCCAGCTTCCCGCCGCTCGCCCAATTGTGCTTGGCAATATCCCGGATAATAATACTGACAGCATCGGCAGGCGTGCCAATTTTAACAAAGGCACCGGTTATCCCCTCAGCAAGCTGTTTCTTCTGCTCAATCGTGCGTCCTTCCCACATCTCGACCGTAACAACAGGCATGATAACCTCCTATCGTAAAATACCGTCATTTTCCCCATTTCGCATGAACTATCAGCTATAAATATTAGACATAATGAGATGTTCTGTCAATATTCCCGTGCTATGTCAGCACGATAGCTGTCATTGCGAGAAGCGTTGCGACGAAGTAATCTCAAGCACCCACCGTCATTGCGAAGGCGAAGCCCAAAGCAATCCGTAAAATCCGATTGTAGCAGACAGATTGCTTCGCTTACGCCCGCAATGACACATTTACGCAGGCTCGCGATGACCAGTCTCTTTCTTTACCAGAAGACAGATATTGCGAGAGAAGTATTTTACAGGGAAAAAATATGCTTTCTCTGGAAATGACCCGATGATGCTGAATCCGGACTCTTTTACCAGCTTTCCCAGTTCCGGATAAGAAAAAAGGTAGTAATATCTGTAGAGAACCTCATCTTTAGTCCGCCAGGGGACATTCACCTCTTTCCCCCTGAGGAAAAAGCGCGGCTGGTTGTGGTTCCAAACCGTGATGAAGGCTTCACCACCGGGTTTCAGGATGCGGTAAAGCCCGCTTACCGCCCGCTCTCTCTGCTCTTTACCCTTCAGGTGATGGTAGGTGGCAACAGCGATGGCAAAGTCAAAGGTCTCATCTGCGAAAGGAAGCTCGCTGACATCAGCCAGCACTGGATTGAGACGAAAGTGAAATTTACGGGCATACTTCCGGGCAAGCCGCAGCATCTCAAGCGAATAGTCCACACCGGTCAGACAGAAAGCACCCGAAACAAAGGGGAGAAAATCGGCACCATGCCCGCAGCCCAAGTTGAGGAGTTTCCCCTTCTGCCAGCGACGGGCTAAAGCCTCAAGCTCCGTTTTGAAGCGGGTATAGTGGAAGAAGTTATACCAGCTTCCGGCGATGCGGTCAAAGACTTCGGTGGACATTATTTTAATTCAAATTATTAATTCCAAATTGACCCACTACCGGCACTGTCGGTAAAGTTAAATCTTGTGGGAGAGTGCCTAAATAGGAGGATGGTTTAATGGATGTTACATTTACGGCAACGGAGATTGTAAGGGAGCTGGCTTTGTTTCTCCTGATATTGGTGCTAGTTGTTTTGCTAATAAAGACCATTCGTGTGGCACAAAAAAGAAGCCAAGAATTAGAACAAATAAAAAACAAACAGCAGCAACAATCCATAAAGTAGGGCTAGGTTCGTGTGTGAATAACGGATGCTAGTTAAATTAGTCATGAATGATACATAGCCAACAGCTAAAACTATGATTAATGTTGCAGTTGCTCCTTTTTGTATTATGAATAAGAAAACAGAAGCACCAATAATCACCCACCACATCTTAGGGGATAGTTTTTTTATGATGATATTAACATCACCTAACATCATGAGAATTATAAACGTAGGTTGTGCAAGTGTCAACAGAAAGAGAGTGCCTAACAAAACTCAACGTTTGGACTTTGCCGCACTTTCCGACACATTGACATTTTAAATTTCCCTGTGATAGCATTAGAAAGTATCGACTGGGGGAGCCGTAAGGCTGAGAGTTCTTCCGCAAGGAAGGGCAACCCTTGGAACCTGATCTCGGTAATGCGAGCGGAGGGAAGTGATAAATGAAACCAGAAGAACGTCTTGGACATAAGCTTCTGGTTTTTTTTGTTATATCTTTTCCATCCATCCTCCTGGAGAGAATACGAAACCGGGAGAGGGCAGATTAGGAGGAGAGTATGTTACCAGCTAGAAAACCCACCTGAACTCTTGACGCGACAGCAGGAATATGCCATACCATTTTTCGGAAAATAATTATCAGGAGGAAGTCAAAGTGGATGAAATCATCATTTCCAAGGCGATAGTTGAAAGCTACTACAAAGAGCTTATGGAATACATGGATGTCGATGTCGCTATAGTCGGTGCCGGGCCTTCAGGACTTACGGCCGGCTACTACCTGGCCCAAAAAGGGGTAAAGACCGTTATCTTTGAAAAAAGAATGAGCACCGGCGGCGGCATCTGGGCTGGTGGCATGATGTTCAATAAAATAGTGATGGAAAAGGAAGCGGCGAGCATTCTGGATGAGTTCGGGATAGCCAGCAAAGAGTACGAGAGAGACTACCTTGTTGCCGACTCGATTGAAACAGCAACGGCACTCTGTTACAGGTGTGTCAGGGCAGGAACGCGCATCTTTAACCTCATCACTGTTGAGGACGTGATGATCCGAGAAAACGACCGGGTAGCCGGGTTAGTCTTAAACTGGACAGCGACAGAGATGGCAAACCTGCATGTTGACCCGCTCACCATAAGGTCAAAGATGGTGATCGATGCTACCGGGCACGAGGCTGATGTGTGCCGCATATTTGTGCGCAAGGTCGGACAGAAGCTGGCAACAAAAACCGGCGGCATTGTCGGTGAAAAATCCATGTGGGCTGAGACGGCGGAAAAAGAGATTACGGATAACACGAAAGAGTTATACCCCGGCCTCATGGTTGCCGGCATGGCGGTAAATGCCTCCCTTGGTTTGCCGCGTATGGGCGCTATCTTTGGCGGGATGCTCTTCTCCGGGAAAAGAGCGGCGGATGTGGCTGCCGAGCTGATTAAGCGCCCCGTTTCACAATAGCCGGGAAGCGCGGCAAAGATAAATAAAAGGGTATGACGAAGCCAGAATTTCCCAGTTGTAATTCTGGAGAGGATGGCACATTTTCTAAAGGAGGCAAGATTTAAATGGCTGAGATGCCGACCATCGGTAAAATTTCCCCGGAGATTTTCAACGAGATTATCTACCCGCGGCTGGGAGCGAAGAGCGATAAGGTAATTGTCGGGCCGCAGCACGGGGTGGACGTGGGTATCATCGAGATCGGCGATATGGCGGTTTCCCTGACGACAGACCCGGTATTTATCGTCCCCGAATACGGCTGGGAAAGGGCTGCCTGGTTTGCGATCAACATCCTTGCCTCCGATTCGGTAACCAGCGGTCTTCCTCCGAAATTCCTCACCATCGACCTCAACCTGCCCATGGAGATCACCAAGGAGCAGCTTACCATCATGTGGGATACCATCCACCGCGAGTGCGCGCGGATGGGCATTAACGTTATCACCGGGCATACGGCGCGGTACGAGAACTGTCATTATCCCATGGTCGGCGGCGCCACGGTTATCGGCGTCGGGGGGAAAGACCAGTACGTTACCCCGAAGCTGGCGAAGGTCGGGGATAAAATCATCATCACCAAGGGGCCGGCAATCGAGGCTTCCGGTATCTTCGCCGCGGCACTCCCAAACGTGCTTGAGAAGGAGTTCGGGCGCGACTTTGCCCGGAAGGCGGAACAGATTTTCTACAAGATGTCCGTGGTGGAGGACGGCATGACCGCAGTCTCGGTCGGCGTCAGGGATAACGGCGTCTCCTCAATGCATGATGCCACCGAGTGCGGCATCTGGGGAGGGCTTTTCGAGCTGGGGCAGTCCTCCGGATTCGGGGTGAGGGTCGAGAAGGAGAAGATTGTCGTTGAAGACGGCGTCAAGGAGATTTGCGGCTACTTTGGCATTGACCCCTACGCCTCAATCAGCGAAGGAACGCTCATTCTCTCCTGCCGCCCGCACAAGGCTCAGGCAGTAGTTGATGCCCTTACGAAAAAGAATATCAAATCATCTATCGTTGGCGAGCTGATGCCGAAAGATGCGGGTATGGTTCTTGTTGCGAACGGGAAGGAAGGTGAGCTGAAGCACCCCATCGTTGACCCGTTCTGGAAAGCCTTCTACGATGCCCTTGCCGGGGGCTAGCTCCCGTCAGATTAATACATACCATTAGCATCATGAGCGTGTTAAGGTAACTTTGATGTCACTTATTAGCCTGACAAGACACTAGCTCCCGGAGGTTAGCAGAACCGGCAACGCCTTCTCTCTCATGATTCAGGCGGTAACTGAAGGATAGACACTAAAGGTAAATTAAATATGAGCACCGAGACAGAGATCCTGAAACTGCGCACGGTTGCCATCGTCGGGCTTTCCCCTGACCCGGAGCGACCGAGCAACAAGGTTGCCGGCTACCTGCAAAGACATGGCTACCGCATCATCCCGGTAAATCCGGGTGTCCGGGAGATACTGGGCGAGGCTAGCTATCCCGACCTTATCTCCATCCCTGAGCCGGTTGACACGGTGGACATCTTCCGCCGCGCTGAGTTCGTCCCGGCCATCGTTGAGGAAGCCATCAGGATAAAGGCAAAGGCGGTCTGGATGCAGGAGGGCATTATCAACAAAGCCGCTGCCGGTCGGGCAAGGGAAGCTGGTCTTCTCGTGGTGATGGACAGGTGCATGGCTGTTGCCCTCTCCGAATTGCAGCAGAAGCAGGGCAAGGCGTAGCCCGCCAAAGGGAAAAGTAACCCGGCCCGTCATTGCGAGCGCCAGCGAAGCAATCCGTCTGCCATAACCTGATTTTACGGATTGCTTCGTCGCTGCCGCTCCTCACAATGACGGGGCGATAGCTCTCTCCCTTTCTCGAGTTGTATCATGCCTTACCCTCTAAAAATACCTGCCCATCAGATTTTTAGCTTTTTATCTCTTTCCCCATGATGTGCGCCTCGCCAAGCAGCTTTCCGAACGCGCGGTATTCGTTGGTCGGGCGAACGACCCAGAGGAAGGGTTTAATCTTGTCAACATCCGGCTCGCCATCCGTCATGCACGAGTCCGTCACATAGACCTCTTCAACCTGCCCGATTATGAGCGCATGACTGGGCAGACTGAGCAGATGCAAGACGCGCAACTCCAAGTTCACCGGGCATTCGGATACCAGCGGGGCATTCCCCCAGCTTACCGTAGAAGATATTGAACTTGCAGTCAGCCACTTTATCGGTATTGCTTCCGGAGACCAGCCCGCAGTAGTCCGTCTCTTTCACCAGGTCTGTTGAAGGGATATTGATGGAGAAGCTGCCGTTCTGCTTGATTCCCTTGAGGGTGTGGCGGGGGTACTGGAGGGAAACGGAAAGCATCGGCGGACGGCCGTTGACGATGCCGCACCAGGCGACAGCCATGAAGTTCGGTTTGGCATCAACATTCGCCCCGACCAGGACGGTGGGGGTGGGATAAAGAATTGTGCGCGGACCAATGGTTACTTTCGCCATGTATCAAGAACCTCCTGCTGATTGAAAAATCTGACTTCTTTTCTGAACTTCGAAGCCAGCCGGAAAGATTTCACGGGAATAGCCGGAGGCGACCTTTCCTGCCGCACATCCCTTTTTGCCCGCGATTTACTTATTATAGACCAGATGGTGTCTTTCGTGCCAGAAAAACAGCGGACCGGTACCGGTTTAATTGGTACTATTTGCGTTTGGTTGCTTTTCAAGCGCATTTGAGACGGCAATAATCGGATTAGCAACCATGAATTGGCAGAACCCTGTGAATTTAGAACTTACACTTCTGGCTGTTTACAGGGTATACTAATTACTCTGAAATTATGGGAAAGGTGGTCATCCAAATGCTCAAACGAATATCAATCGTTTTCGGGGTTCTCCTCGCCATGTGCGTTGCCTGCTATATCGTCTATAACGTGGCTACCGTAACGGGGGAATTTGCTGGCTATAACAGGGGTTACGCTGATGGTCAAGAGGTTGGATACAGACAGGGTGACGCCGATGGTCAAGAGGTTGGATACAGACAGGGTTACACCGCCGGTCAGGAGGCAGGGTACAGTACCGGCAGGACAGACGGGAATAATGAGGGTTTTGCTTCGGGGATAAAAGAGGGTCATCAGGAAGGGTATGATGAGGGCTACCAGTCCGGCGTTGATGCAAGCCTGGGGCACGGTTACACCCTGAAAGACCCGACCTATGCCGATGCCCTCGCCTTCCTTGCCCGTGACAAAACGGATGAGAACGAGTATCGCGACCCAGTTTATGTCTGCAGCCACTTTGCCCAGGATGTTTGCAACACTGCCGAAGCAGATGGAATGAGGTGCGCTTTTGTGGATATACGCTTCCCAAGCACGGCACATGCCCTGGTCGCCTTTGAGACCATTGATAAGGGGCTTGTCTATTTTGAGCCGCAGTTCGACGAGGTGGTCAAACCGGTCATCGGGAAAAGGCTTTACCAGTGCATAGAACCAAAAGAGGGTTACTACTACGACCCGCCTTCATACGATGATACAATCAATGATATTCTGGTTATCTGGTAGGAAAGGACATAATCAGCCTTTTGTTCCCGTATCTGACTAACAATCTCCTTCTGTGTGCCTATGGCATCAGTGGTTACGATGCTTCCCTCCAGTGCTAACATTTTCAGTAAGGGTGGAATCGCAGTTATTTCATGAGAGCCATCTTTTACTCTAAGCTATCCGAGTACCAGGTGATTCTCACTGGCCCAGGCACTTACTGAATTCCAAGGGGTCTTACCACCGGCAGAGTCGTGAGAACGGCGTAAAATCTTCCCATCTATCGCCACAAGCTGCCCTAAGGTAGCCTGTCGCAGCCCGTTTGCCCATAGAAGAAAACATCGTTCAAATTCCTCCGGATTGAGAAGAGTCTTCGCTCTTCTCAAAGTATCATGGGAAGGAATACCATTGGGCCGGTAAAGGAACCCTTGAAACCATGCAAGCCTTATGCTGCCAAATTCGGCAACATCCACCCAGTTTTCCGCTTCACAGATGATCGCGCTAACTGCAATAATGATAATATCCAGTAACTCATGCCGCCGAGAACGCTTTACCCTCGGATCTTTTAAGGTGCCAAAACAATCCTCAAAACCCCTTATAACTGTTTGCCCCATCCGCCACCTCCTCACACCCCAGATTAGGCTATTTTATCACTCTTTTTTTTGATTCTAATAATTAACATGCGTTTGCCCTGGGTGCAATTTAGAACTTACAATTCTGGCTGTTTACAGGGTATAATAATTACTCTGAAATTATGGGAAAGGTGGTCATCCAAATGCTCAAACGAATATCAATCGTTTTCGGGGTTCTCCTCACCCTGTGCGTTGCCTGCTATGCTGTCTATAACGTGGCGATGGCAGCCGGGGAATCGGCCGGATACAGCCAAGGTTACACCGCCGGTCAGGAGGCAGGGTACAGTGACGGCAGGACAGACGGGAATAATGAGGGTTTTGCTTCGGGGATAAAAGAGGGTCATCTGGAAGGGTATGACGAGGGCTACCAGTCCGGCGTTGATGCAAGCCTGGGGCATGGCTACACCCTGAAAGACCCGACCTATGCCGATGCCCTCGCCTTCCTTGCCCGTGACAAAACGGATGAGAACGAGTATCGCGACCCGGTTTATGTCTGCAGCCACTTTGCCCGTGATGTCTGCAACGCTGCCGAGGCAGAGGGGATGAGGTGCGCCCTGGTGGAAATACGCCACCCCGGTATGGCGCACGCTCTGGTCGCTTTTGAGACCGTTGACAACGGGCTTGCGTACTTTGAGCCGCAGTTCGACGAGGTGGTCAAACCGGTCATCGGGAAAAGGCTTTACGAGTGCAAAGAAGCAAAAGAAGGTTACTACTACGACCCGCCTTCATACGATGATACAATCAATGATATTCTGGTTATCTGGTAGGAAAGGACAGAGATGGCAGAGGTTCACCCGTTTCCCGGGATACTTTACAGTCAGCCTACGGTCAAAGAGGTTGCCGAGGTTATCTGCCCCCCTTATGATGTTATCAGCGAGGAGCGAAGGGAGGAGCTTTACCGACGCAACGAACACAACTTCATCCGTATTGAATACGAGCGGCAAAAGCCGCAGGATACCGAGACAGAAAACAGGTATACCCGCTCGGCGGCAACAATGGAGGCATGGCTAAAGCTGTCGGTGCTCAGGACACATCCCGCACCGGCCGTTTACCTGCACGATCACCACTATACCTACCGGGGCAGGGCGTACCGGAGACGTGGCATCACTCTGGCGGTGAGGCTGACACCGTGGGAGGAAAGAAGCGTCCGCCCCCACGAGGGAACACTCTCCGCCCCCAAGGCCGACCGTATCAATGTCTTGCGGACACTGAAAGCCAACACCAGCCCCATTCTTGCCCTTTTTGCCGACCGGGAGGGGAATATCGCCTCGCTCCTTAAGAAAGAGGCGAGGGATAAGCCCCTCATCGCCACGAGACCGCTTGACGGGGAAAGCCATCAGCTCTGGGCGATCACGGATTCTCCGGTCGTGAACGAAATTTGCCGGAGACTGGGGAATGAGCCGATTTACATCGCCGACGGGCACCACCGCTACGAGAGTGCCTTATTCTACCAGCAGGAGCGGAAAGCCTCTCTGCCCACCGTGACGGGTGCGGAGGCATTCAATTTTGTCATGATGACACTGGTTGACTTTACCGACCCCGGACTGCTCATCCTCTCGCCCCACAGGCTCATCCGCGGTACCCCGGACAGTGCTCTGCGGGAACTGCCCGCGCGGCTCGGCAAATTTTTTACGGCAGAATCCCTGCCCTTAAATCTGCCGGACACTTGGGAAAGGATTAACGGGCTCCAATCCGGCACAGAGAACACCGCCCTGGTGCTCTACGGTCTCGACCGGGAGAACCTCACGATACTCAGGCAGCGTGACCGGTCGGCCACCGACAGGATGATGCCTTCAGCCCGCTCCGATATCTACCGGAGACTGGATGTCAGCATCTTTGACCACATCATCCTGGAAGGGCTGCTTGGGATGAATGCCGAAGATGACATGAGCCTTTCCTACAGCTATGACAGGCAGGACGCACTGGAGAGGGTCAAAAGCGGGGAATACCAGCTGGCATGCCTGATAAGCCCCATCAGGCCGGATGTTGTGAAAGCTATTGCCGATGTCCGCGACCGGATGCCGCGCAAGTCCACCTACTTTTATCCCAAGGCACCGGCCGGGCTTGTTTTTCGCCGGCTGGTCTGAAAAGTAGCACGTCCCGATGCGTTCCACCTGCAGCCCTCTTGACAACAGAATACAGGAATATTTATTTCTGGAG
Organism: Chloroflexota bacterium; assembly: GCA_043818655.1. Lineage (GTDB taxonomy): Bacteria > Chloroflexota > Dehalococcoidia > Dehalococcoidales > JAZDNC01 > JBDRFO01. The sequence goes on along the minus strand of JBDRFO010000099.1, from coordinate 21,589 downwards.
GAGGCAGCATGACACAGAGAATCGAAAACAGGGAAGCGCTCACGTCCCACGGCAACCAGGCGGGGAGAAGAGCGATGGTGGAAATTCTTGAGGCAGGTCTTCAGGCAACCGACCCGTACGACAACACCACGAAGCTCATCCGCCTTGAGGGGGACAGGCTCATCGTCGGTGGTAGCATCTTCGAACCTGCCGGCGCCCCGAAAACAGGTGATGAGGTTTTTGACCTCACGAAAATCAGGAACATCTATGTTTTCGGGGCGGGAAAAGGCATCCAGCGGGTCGCCAAAGCCGTCGAAGATGCCCTGGGGGAGCGGCTTACCGGCGGATGGGTCGTGGACAAGAAGGGACATGCCGTTATCTGCCGGAAGGTCGGCGTTACGCTCGGTGCGCATCCGGCACCCGACATCGACTGCGTCCGGGGTTGTGAGAAAATCTACGCGATGATCAAAGAGAAGGTCAGAAGCGACGACCTTGTCTTTACCTGCGTGGCAAACGGCGTCTCATCCCTGCTCACCATGCCGGCGCCCGGACTCAATATTGACGATGTGAGCGAGGTCACGCGGGTGCTGCAGATACAGCACGGCGCCCCGACCGGGGACGTCAATGCCATCCGGAATCACGTTGACATGATGAAAGGCGGCAGAATCTCACGCTATATCCATCCGGCAAAGGCGGTACACATCATCGCCCACGTGCCCTCGACATGGGAGCGGCTGACGCGTCATAACCTCTGGCTCCACTCCCTGCCCGACTACACCACCTTCCAGACGGCAATTGACAGCATCAATAAATTTGATGCCTGGAACGAGATTCCCGCCTCCGTGAAAGATTTTCTGCTCCGGGCGGACCCGGCGTGGGAGTCGGTCAAGACGGAGGAGTTCGAGAGCTGGGGCAACCGCATCTTCTGCGTCATGCCCGGAGGGAAGGCCAGGCGTCCCCAGCTGCCGGCGGCGATGGAGAAAGCGGCGGCGCTCGGCTTCCAACCGGTCATCATGACCGATGAATTACACGGAATTGACGCACGCCAGGCGGGGATATACGTTGCCTCGGTCTGCCGGGCAATCGAGCGGGCCGGGTACCCCTTCGAGCCGCCCTGCGCCCTCTTCTCCTGCGGTGAAATGCTGGTTACCGTGGGCAAAGAAACCGGCATCGGCGGGCGAAACCAGGAGTTTGCCCTCTCTGCCGCCCAGTTTATTGCCGGGAGCAAGAACATCGTCATCGGCTCGGTGGACACCGACGGGACGGACGGGCCCGGTATCCAGTACACACCGGAGAAATTCGAGGACATGCCCCCGTGCCTTGCCGGAGGGATTACTGACGGTGAGACCATCGCCCAGGCGGCAAAGACCGGGGTCAATATCGTGGAAGAAATGAAGCGGCACAACACCTCACCGGCGCTCTGGCGCCTGAAGAGCGGGGTAGCGGCAACACCCAGCATCAGCATGGCCGACCTGACGGCTGCCCTGGTGATGGGACGAAGTGCAGAAAAATAGTTTCCGGATAGTCTGTAACTTCTGTGTCACTCCGAGGGTACGTTCGTGCCCATGGTAATCTTTAACGTGCATGCATTGAGATTGCTTCGCTGGCGCTCGCAATGACAGAACGGGTGTTTGGGCTTAATTCGTCGCTTCTCAGAACAAGACAGGACAAAAGAAAGCTATTTTCTCCTGGTTGAGGATAAAATATGCCCTGTCTCGCCGTGGATAGTTTCATAATGACGGTAAAGAGCCAGTAAAAGAGGTTATGTCTTTCCCACAACCTCTTGATACAAGCCGTGCTCTTTGATGTATTTATCAACCGCCTCAGGGACAAGGTGACGGATGGAAAGCCCACGGGCGACCCTCTCCCGGATGACCGTGGCGCTGATATTGATGACCGGCTTCCCCAGAACCATGACACGACGCGATAACCCCGGGATAGCCTCATCCATGGAATGGGTATCAGGTATGGGATAACCCATCCTGGGGACAGCCACCAGGCGGCACATCTGAATCAGCCGCAACGGTTCCCGCCAGCGCGGCAGCTCCGCCAGGATGTCCCAGCCCATGATGAAGAATATCTCATCATCCGCATGAAGCCCATTTTTCAGATCGGCAATGGTCTCAACCGTATAGGAAGGACCCGGTCGGTCTATCTCCATCGTCGCAACCTTGAGTTCAGTATGCCCGGCCACTGCCAGGCGCACCATCGCCAACCTGTGTTCGGCGGGCGTTATTTGCTGGCCCATCTTGAGGTAAGGTCTCCCCGCAGGCACGAAAAGAATGCAGGCTAAATCCAGTCGGGACATGACCGCCTCCGCCAGCTTGATGTGTCCGATATGGACAGGGTCAAAAGTCCCGCCCAGAACCCCAATTTTCATAATATCAAAGAACTCTTTCTCAAGATTTCAAGCGACCAGGATACTATTTTCCCTCAACTTAGAATGAAATGGATTCTATCTTCTAATATTGAGTTTCCGGATGATTTCTAAAATATGCTTCAAAATCCCTGAATACTGCCTGCTTGATGCCCCTTTGACAAAAAGCCTGGCCCCAAAGGCTCACATTTTTGGTAATAGGGGCAATTATTCCCGTAAGAATGGTTTTTGTCAAGTGATTTTTACCGGCTAAGGCATTACGCAGTTAAAGACACACTTTGCCGCCACATTTACGGAACTGCCGACACCTGCGTAAGTCATTAAATTATTCAGGAAAATAGCTTCCGGATAGCCTGCATCGCTTCTTATTCCCTGGGTCTGGGACGAAAAATCTTGATCTGTGCTTCCTGAGCTGATTCATCTTCCTTTCTGGCGGACCGCAAAACCATGAGGGTCTCTGTCATGAGACGACCGACACCTTCCCCGGTGGCAGAAGAGATGAAAAAGACATCCTGATTGTTATCTTTAAAATCCTGCCTGATTTTGTCAATTCTTGCCCTCACGTCAGGCAGGTCAATCTTGTTCACCGCAATAATCTGCGGCTTACGGGTAAGCTCGGTATCAAACAGGGTCAGTTCCCGGTTCAGTGCCCTGATACCGGATACGGGGTTTTCCACTGTGCCATCGATCAAGTGCAGTAGTACCCTTGTACGCAGCGCATGACGCAGAAAATCATGCCCCAGCCCCCTGCCCAGATGGGCATCCTCAATCAGGCCCGGTATCTCAGCCAGCACGAAGCTCTCCAGCCCCACCTCGACCAGCCCCAGCACCGGTTCCAGGGTGGTAAAGGCGTAACCGGCAATCCGGGGACGGGCAGCCGAGACCATCGTCAGCAGGGTGGATTTGCCGCTGTTGGGATAGCCGATAACACCAACGTCAGCAATCAGTCTCATCTCCAGAACAAGGTCACGCTCATCACCCGGCCTTCCTTTTTCCGTCCTTTCCGGCGCCTGGTTGCTAGGTGTGGCAAAATGAACATTACCCAGTCCCCCCCTGCCACCGCGCGCCACCACAATCTCATCGCCATCATCCTTCAGGTCGGCAGGAAGAGTGTCCCCATCTCTGATCGTACCGGAGGAGACCACTGTACCCGGGGGAACACTGAGCACCAGGTCCTGCCCCGTTGCACCGTGTTTTTTCTTTGCTCCACCCCCTGCCCCATTTTCCGCGCGGAAAAGCCTCCTGCGGCGGAAACCGCGCAGGTCTGTCAGGTGTGGGTCAGCCCGAACAATCACATCCCCACCCCTGCCACCATCTCCACCGTCAGGACCACCGAAGGGAACAAACTTCTCCCGGCGAAAGCTCGCGTTGCCGTCACCACCCTTCCCGGCAACTACCTTTATGGTTACTTTATCAATCATAAACAATCACACTGTTTTGATAACAATCATAATAGATATAAAGCTTCGTATTTCTTTAATATATTTGGTAATCATAATATATCACAACACGGGCAGTTGAAGCAGGAAAAGCCCGTCTGTAACCGGATGACTGTCCCCAGCACGTGTATCAGCAACCGGGGTGGTTATGCAAAAATCCGGTGTTTTATCAAAAAATCACGGTGATCTATGCAATATTTGTGCAACTGCTGAGTGTGACAGAAAACAAAAAAGCGAAAATGCCTTAGCTGGTAAAATAATGGTTCCCGGTATTTATGAGATAAACTTCGGGGGTAGGTATAGAGTTGTGCAAAAAGCCATCCGGAAACCTGGTATCACAAGATAGGGCATATCTTATGATTGGCTTGGTGAAATCGGTTCCGGAAGAGATTAAACAAGAAGGGAACGGCCGTTTGATGAGCCGACTGCTATCAGTTCTTTAAAGACAGTACCTCGTGGATATCCTGCAGCTTCTGCTTGAGATAGGGACTGCTCTCCAGAAAGCCTTCTATCTTGTGATAAGCATGACTGACGGTGGAAGGGTTTCGCCCGCCAAGCTCTCTCCCGATTTCCGCCAGCGAGAAGCTGTTTCCTTTGCGCAGCATGTACACGGCAACCTCACGGGCAAGGGCTGTCTCCCTGTCTCTCTTGCGTCCGGTCAGGTCTTCCGGTGATAACTGAAAACTATGCGCAACGGCCTCGATCACCCTTGACGGGATGAAGCGATCCGGTTTTACCGCTTTTTCTGCCTTGCTGGCGATATCGGTGAGTGCTGCGGCAGCAATTTCCGGGGTGAGCATCGTATTAAGGAGCTTTGCGTAGGCGACGACACGGTTAAGACTGCCTTCCAGTGTTCTGATGTTTTCCTGGACGTGCTCCGCAATAAAATCCAGGGTAGCAGGATTGATATCGGCGCCATCTCTCTCCGCTTTGGCCTTAAGTATGGCGCGGCGTGTTTCGATGTCAGGCTTCTTGATGTCGACAACCAGTCCCCACTCGAAGCGGGAGCGCAGTCGCGCGGAAAATTTTGGTATTTCCTCCGGTGTCTTGTCGCAGGTTATAACAATCTGGCGGCCGGAGTTGTGTAGCTCGTTGAAGGTATGGAAAAAACACTCCTCCGTCTGCTCCTTGCCGCCGATGAACTGGATGTCATCCATGAGAAGCACGTCGGTGCTCCGGTATCTGGACCGGAAGTCTGCCATCTTTCTGTCCCTCACGGCGGTGACAAACTCGTTGGTAAACTCCTCACCGCTGACATAGAGGACCTGGCAGTTGCCGGCGAGACCGGTATGTCCGATTGCCTGGAGGAGATGTGTTTTCCCCAGCCCGACACCGCCGTAGATGAAAAGTGGGTTATAGCTGTGTCCGGGGTGGTGGGCTACCTCCTGGGAGGCGGCACAGGCAAGGCGGTTACAGTTACCGACGACAAAAGAAGCAAAGGTATATGAAGGGTGCAGCCTGAGGGCGCTTGAAGCGGTCGCCGGGATGATTTCCCCGTGGCTCGTGTTTGTCTCCCGCTGGCTTTTTCTGCCGGAATATACTTTGAAGGATGCCCGGATATTCCGGTGCATAATGTTAATTAAGGTTTTTTCAATGATGGAGTACTGGTTTTTTCGAAGATACTCGGCGACAAATGTATTGGGCACGCCGATGATGAATTCGCTCTCCTGGCAGCTCAGTCCGATTGTCTTTTCCAGCCAGGTACGGTAGTTTGGTCGGCTAACCTGTATCTGTAACTCCCCCAGCGCTGTCTCCCATATTGTCTGTGCTGACCGCAGTTCCATTCTGGTCTCCTTGCCTTACCTCCACACCAAAAAGGGAAAACCCCGCCCTGAGCACCTGAGCAGATGTATTTGTTTTGACTCCCGTGAGGGATGCGGAATTTGAACTGGATTTTTGTAAAACCTGCCCTAAATCCTAGCAGTCAAATTTCTACAGGGCAAATTTCGTCATGTTGATTGGTGGCAACTGATAGGGCCTGTTTTTCTCATACAAGGTCTTTCTTGCTTGTTGTTTTGGCGACTTCCTCACCTGCCGCAATCAGACAAGCGTTATCAGCCGGTTTTGCGCCGTTGGAAATTAGTACTATATTATTCAGTCCTTTTTTCTGGTAAAAAACTTTTCTGCTCGTTATTCTGTTGCCTTCCTCATCGGTCGCATTTATTGGCTCTCTTGAGAAGGATGGTTCTTAAAACCATCCCGAAACTCAGGCTGCCAGGATAAGGCATATTAACTGCTTGCATTCGGGAAAACAGTTTCCGGATCGCCCTGATAAAATCTTTTATGCGGATTATTTTAGCATCTTCTTCATCTGGTGCGGTCAAGCGAACATTGTCGCCTTCGTATCGTCGTGTTAGAATCTAGAGAACGGTAGCGAGGTGAGCAAGTGGCGAGCAAATTGAAGGTCGTTTTCATGGGTACCTCTGAGTTTGCGGTGCCTTCCCTGGAGCATCTGGTGCTTGGTGGATACCAGGTAGCGGCTGTTTATACCCGGCCCGATAAGCCAGCGGGCAGGGGGCTTGCTCTCGTCTCTTCCCCGGTGAAGATAAAGGCGCTGTCCCTGGGTCTTAAGGTAATCGAGCCGGAAAGCCTCAGGTCTGAGGTGGTGGTGGCGGGGCTTGCCCGTTTTCATCCTGACCTCATTGTCGTTGCCGCCTACGCCAAACTTCTGACGTCTTCCGTTCTGAAAATTCCGGGGTACGGGTGTGTTAATGTGCATCCTTCGCTGCTGCCGCGCCACCGTGGCCCGGCGCCGGTGGCAGCCGCGATTCTGTCCGGTGATGAGGTGAGTGGGGTGAGCATCATGCTCATGGACAAAGGGTTTGATACCGGCCCGGTGCTCTCACAGTGTCAGTTTCCCGTTGCGGACACCGATACCACCACTTCGCTCACGCAAAAGCTCTCTCTGGTTGCCGCTGATTTATTGAGCAAAACCCTGCATCCCTGGGTGAGCGGCGCGCTGACACCCAAACCGCAGGATGAATCCCGTGCCACCTGTTCGTCTCCCCTGTCCCGCAAGGACGGCGAGATTGACTGGATGCTGCCGGCATTAACGCTCTGGCGGCAGGTGCGCGCCTTTCAGCCCTGGCCCGGCGCCTTCACCGGGTGGCGGGGTAAGAAGCTTAAGATTATCTCCGCTCTGCCTTTGCCGAAAGCAGGCGCCTCTGAAGCGGGCAGGGTGATCGGGCTTGATGAGCCTTCCGGGGAAGCGCCTTTCGGTGTCATTACCGGCGATGGTGTTCTCGGGGTACGGGAGCTTCAGCTTGAGGGCAAGCGGATTATGTCGGCGGCAGAGTTCATGCGGGGGCAGCGGGGGTTTGTTGGCTCCGTGCTCCCCGGCTGATGTTTGGCAGTGACAATCTATTCGGAAAGCTGGCATCTGAAGCTAACCGGCAGGCGATTCCACCCTCAAAGGATGAGTTCCGGGATAGACTATAAAATACTTGCCCGTCGCGTTAGCAACTATGGTGTAGTCGTAAGCCTTTTGGGATGACTGCGAAGGAGGGGGAAATTGGATTTATCTGATCTGGATTTGACCCGGTTTGAGGCGCTGGTAACTGTCATTGCGCAGCTCCGCAGCCCGGAGGGCTGTCCCTGGGACAGGGAGCAGACACATCTCTCCCTCAGGCAGAACCTGCTTGGCGAGTGCTACGAGGTGCTGGAGGCACTTGACCGTGGGAGTGCCCCGGAGCTTTGTGAGGAGCTGGGCGACCTGCTGATGCAGATTGTGCTTCATGCCCAAATTGCCGCGGAGGCTGGGGAGTTTACCATTGCCGACGTCATTAAAGGAATCAACACAAAACTCATCTCCCGTCATCCCCATGTCTTTGGTGATGTCAGTGTCAGGGATACTGCCGAGGTGCTCCGTAACTGGCAGGCAATCAAGCAGCAGGAGAAGGGTGCAGAAAAATCCCTTCTTGACAGTGTACCCGTGGCGCTGCCCTCTCTTGCCTACAGCCAGGAGATACAACAGCGGGCGGCACAGGCGGGCTTTGACTGGAAGGATGCCGGGGACATCATTGATAAACTGGTCGAGGAGGTGGCGGAGCTGAAGGAAGCGGAGAGCAAGCAGCGGCAAGCCGAGGAGTTCGGTGACATTCTTTTTACCCTGGTGAATGTTGCCCGCCGCATGGAGATTGACCCTGAGTCGGCGCTCAGGGAAGCCGGCGGTCGCTTTTACCGGCGTTTTAGCGCGATGGAGGAGATGTGCCGTAAGCGGGGTCAGAGTTTCCGCGATCTTTCTTTTGATGCGCAGAATGAGCTATGGGAGGAGGTGAAGGAGGCTGAGGAGCGATGACGAAGGAGCGTATCCGCTCTTTTACGCAGCCTGACGTGCGTTTATTCATTAAGCTCCGGTCTGGTCGGGGCGAGTGGACTCGAACCACCGGCCTCAGCGTCCCGAACGCTGCGCGCTAACCAACTGCGCTACGCCCCGATGTTGATCGTATTACAATAAGCTATCCAGAAGCGATTCTTCGTGCCCGGGCATAAAAGCTGCCCTGTTTTGCGATGCCGGGCTTCCGGATGACTGCTGTATTATAACCTGATTTGACTTTTGTCACAACTTTTGCTATTTGTTAACTTACATTGCAGGGGAAAAATCAGAAAGGGAATAAGGCCGCAAAATGAAATACTGTGTTGTGATTGTCGATGGTGCCGCTGGCTGGCCGTTACCGGAGCGGGGGAATAAGACCTCGCTGGAGCTGGCGCGAACCCCGCATCTGGATGCGATGGCGCGGGAAGGTCTGGTCGGGCTGACACGCACCATCCCGGACGGTCTGGAGCCATCCAGCGACAATGCCTGCATGTCCATACTGGGATATGACCCCGGGCGCTACCATCAGGGGCGGGCGGCGATTGAAGCCAGGAGCATGGGCATTGCCGCTGATAGCGGCGCGCTCTTCCGGGCGAATCTGGTCGCCGTACGCGACGGACGGATGCATGACTATAGCGGCGGGCATATCACGAGCGAAGAAGCGGGTGCGCTTATCGCTGCCCTGAACGAGAATCTGGGCGGTGACGGCGTCTGCTTCTATCCCGGCGTGAGCTACCGGAACATCTGCAAACTCACCGGGCATGATGATACCCTCGGTGCCACCTGTACCCCGCCCCATGACATCCCGGGCAGGTCTATTCGTGAGTTTTTGCCTGATGGCCCGGGAAGCGGGCTTTTGCGGGACCTTATGCGGCGCTCGGAAGCAGTGCTGGCAGGGCATCACGTAAACAGGGAGCGGCAGCAGCGCGGGCTTCCGGCGGCAAACATGCTCTGGCTCTTCTGGGGTAGCGGGCAGGCGACGCCCATGCCCGACTTCAGGAAGCGGTACGGCGTCAGAGCCGCAATAACATCAGCGGTGGATGTCCTGCGCGGGCTGGCGCTCATGGTGGGGCTGGATCTGCTTGATCTTTCCGGTGTGACGGATAATCTGGACAATGATTTTGCCGGTCAGGGACGGGGTGCCCTTGAGGCGCTTGACCGTTATGACCTGGTGGTCATTCATATCGAGGCAACCGATGAGGCCGGTCATGCCGGGGGACGCTGATGAGAAGATAGAGGCGATCGAGAGGGTGGATGCAGAGATTATCCGCCAGATACGGCAGTATCGTGGTGATTCCCTGCGGGTGCTTGTGATGCCCGATCACCCGACACCTGTCGCCTGCCGTACGCATATTCCTGACCCTGTCCCCTTCCTGATGTGGGGGGCAGGGATTCTCCCGAACTCAGCCGAAAGAATTACCGAAAATAAGGCAAAAGATACTGGCTTTTTTATCGAAGATGGATATAATATTATGCGTCAGCTGGTGAAAAAGGTGAAAATAGGCTCTTGATGTTTTAGGGGATAACAATGTCTTTATTTGTACAGAAATACGGTGGGACGTCCCTGGCGAATGCCGGGTGTATCCGTAAAGTAGCCCGGAGAATCGCCAACACCTGGGACAAAGGAAATCAGGTGGTTGTTGTTGCCTCGGCCATGGGGGATACGACTGATGACCTGATCCAGCTTGCCCACGAGATATCCCATCGCCCCAGCAAGAGGGAGCTTGACGTTCTTCTCTCCACCGGTGAGATCGTTTCCAGCACCCTTCTTGCTATGGCGCTCAAGGAGATTGGCTATGATGCTATCAGTCTGACGGGTGCTCAGGCTGGCATCCAGACGGACTGTGCCTATAGCCAGGCGCATATCCTGAAGATAGACGCCAGTCGGGTGGTGGCGGAGATAGCAACAGGAAAGATCGTCATTGTTGCCGGCTTTCAGGGTGTGACCGACGGCATGGATACAACCACGCTGGGGCGGGGTGGCTCGGATACGACCGCGGTTGCCCTGGCGGCGGCACTGAAGGCGGATTGTTGCCAGCGATTTACCGATGTTGACGGTATCTATACTGCCGACCCTCGCCTTGTTCCTGAGGCGAGGAGGCTGGATGAGATAAGCTATGAAGAAATGCTTGAGATGGCTACCTACGGGGCAAAGATGGTTCATCCCCGGGCAGTAGAGCTTGGGGAGATCTTTCAGGTGCCTATTCAGGTTTCCTCCAGCTTTGCTGAGGGGCCGGGGACACTGATTCATAGAGGAGTATCTGCGATGGAAGTCAGGAATAAGGTGAGGGGAATCGCCCACGATTTTGATGTGGCCAAGATTACGGTGGTTGGCGTGCCGGATCTGCCGGGCATTGCGGCTGCCATCTTTCAGCCACTGGCGGAGGCCGGCATCAGCGTTGATACCATTGTGCAGAATGCCAGTGCGAACAATATTACCGATCTGACCTTTACGGTGGCCATGGGTAAGCTGGGTGAAGCGATGGGAGTGGTGGAGTCTGTGGCTAAGTCTGTGGGTGCGGTCGGGTGCGTCAGTGATGACAGGCTGGGTAAGGTTAGCATCATTGGTACGGGTATGCAAAATGCCCCCGGTTATGCGGCGCGCATGTTTGCCACGCTGGCAGAACAGAATATTAACATCCAGATGATCAGCACCTCCGAAATAAGAATCACCTGCATTGTGGAGGAAAGCAGGGTAAAGGATGCTGTCGTTGCCCTGCATCAGGCATTTAAACTGGACACAGCTGATTAAAAGTCATCTCAAAAATAGTTTTTAGAAGCAATCCGGAAAGTCGGATTCTGAAGCTGGTTTCGGGTAAATTGCCGGGAGTGTGTCCTGTTTCTCCTTCAGGTAGCTTAGAAATGCGATGTGCGGGTATTTTTAGATGGTGAGACATGATGCGTTTCTGGATAAGTTGTCATAATTCCCGGCAATATTACTGTGATGGTGGTTTTGTTGTTTGACTTGTGCTATCTTTACGGGGTTAACTTGTCTAACTCATTTAACGGGAGTAAAATAACATGCTCAAACGGAGCAGGTTGGGTAAGGTGAGCTTGGGAGGTGGTATATGGCGTATCAAGAAGATGAAAAAGTAAGATTGAGACGAAGGTTTACGCAGCAGGCGATCGACCTTGCGATGCAGGGTAGATGGCGGGATGCGGTGGCGATAAACAGGAGTCTCCTGACGAGCTTTGCCGGTGACGTTGACGCCTATAACCGGCTGGGCAGGGCCAGTATGGAGATCGGGGATTACACGGAAGCGCGTGAGGCATACCAGCGGGCTCTGGAGCTTGACCCCTATAATGTTATCGCGCGCAAAAACCTGAGTCGCCTGTCCCGCCTGAATGGTGTGGCGGTGGCTACCGAGGAAGCCTTCCACAAGGTTGAGCCGCACAATTTTATCGAAGAGACAGGAAAAGCGGGGGTGGTTAATCTCTACCGTCTGGGGCCCGATGCGGTACTGGCGGGTGTCGTCGCCGGTGACCCGGTTGAGCTCAAGATAGAGGGTATGAGCCTGTTCATATTGAGCAGTCGCAAGGAGTATATCGGTGAGCTTGAGCCGAAGCATGCCCACCGGCTTATCAAGCTCATGAAGGGGGGCAACAGGTATAACGCAAACATCATCAGTAGCTACGGGACGGTGACTGTTATTATCCGTGAGATTTATCAGGATCCGGGTCAGGTCGGGCACCTGTCCTTCCCGCCGAAGGCCTTTGAGCGTTTACGCCCCTATGTTGGTGACAGGCTCTTCCGCCGTGAAACGGAGTATGACGAAGATGAGTATGGCTATGCCATCGAGGGCAGTGATGAGATGGATTTGCTGCGCGAGGACCCAGGTGGTCTGAAAGATAAGATTGATAACGAGGTCTAAATCTTGAGATAGGACATATTACCTGCTCAGATTCGGGGAGTCGGTTTTGGGATGGCTTGTAGAAATCATCCAAAAAATCAGTATCTTGAGATAGGTATATGACATGATCAGATTCAGAAAAACAGTTTTGGACTGCTTGGAGGAGGGTAAGTCGTGGTTTTAGGCAGGGTGAAATCGGTAAATATTGAAGATGAGATGAGAAGCTCTTATCTTGACTATGCGATGAGTGTGATCGTCTCAAGGGCCCTGCCTGATGTGCGGGACGGTCTCAAACCGGTGCACCGGCGCATTCTTTTTGCGATGGATGACATGGGAATAAGGCATACCGGTTCGCATAAGAAGAGTGCCCGCATTGTTGGCGAGGTGCTGGGCAAGTACCATCCACACGGTGATGTCTCGGTTTATGATGCGATGGTGCGGATGGCACAGGTCTTCTCCCTGCGCTATCTCCTGGTAGACGGGCAGGGTAATTTCGGCAGTGTGGATAATGACCCGCCGGCGGCGATGCGTTATACCGAGGCACGTCTGACCGAGATTGCCGAGGAGATGCTGGTTGACATCGGGAAAGATACTGTTGACTTCAGACCGAACTTTGACGAAAGCCTCAGGGAACCGGTGGTTCTGCCGGCAAGACTGCCCAACCTGCTTATTAACGGCAGCTCAGGTATCGCGGTCGGCATGGCAACAAACATCCCACCGCACAATCTGAAAGAGATATGTGATGCCGTCTCCTGTCTGATTGACAACCCCGCCGCCACCGTTGACGATCTGATGCGCTTTGTCAGGGGGCCCGATTTCCCCACCGCGGGCATTATCCTGGGACAGGAAGGCATCAAGAGTGCCTACGCCACCGGGCACGGCCGTGTCGTGGTCCGGGCGCGGGCACATATCAGCGAGGAGAGCGGCGGTCACCGGCGTATTGTCGTGACCGAGCTTCCCTATGAGACCAACAAGGCGTCGCTTGTGGAGAAGATTGCCGACCTGATCAAAGACAAGAAGATCAACGGCATCAGCGGGTTGCGCGATGAATCCGACCGCCAGGGGATGCGCATTGTCATCGAACTCAGGCGGGAGGCATTGCCCCAGCAGGTGCTCAATAGCCTGTATAAGTACACCGCCATGCAGTCTGCCTTCTTTATCAACATGCTGGCGCTGGTTGACGGACAGCCGCGGGTCTTGAGTCTCAAGGAAGTGCTTCAGTGCTATGTGGATTTTCGCCGTGAGGTCATCACGCGCCGCTCCAACTTTGAGCTGAAGGGTGCCAGGGACAGGGCGCATATCCTGGAGGGGCTCAGGATTGCCCTTGACCAGATTGATAAAATAATTGCCACCATCCGTGAGTCAGAGAGTGCCGAGACGGCACGTCAGGCCCTGATGGCTGGTTTTGGGCTGTCGCAGATTCAGGCACAGGCAATCCTTGACATGCAGTTAAGGCGCCTGGCAAATCTGGAGCGGAAGAAGGTCCTTGACGAATATACGGAGGTTCTCAAGACCATTGGCTATCTGGAAGACCTCCTCGCCAATCCGAAGAAGATTCTTGTCCTGGTCAAAGAGGACGTCGTGACGATGAAGTCCAAGTATGGTGACGACCGGCGTACCGAGATTAGCGGGCAGGCAGAGATGAAATTTGCCGAGGAAGACCTTATCCCTCACGAGAGGGTCGTCGTGACCTTAAGCAACCGCGGCTTTGTCAAGAGGGTGCCTGCGGATAAGTACCGGCCGCAGCACAGAGGGGGTAAGGGCATTATCGGCATGGTGACACGGGAGGAAGATGCAGTTAGAATTCTGGTGGTTGCCGATACCCATGATAACCTGATCTTTTTTACCAACGAAGGCAGGGTCTTTTCCCTGAAGTGTCACGAAGTCCCCTCGGATATCTCACGTGTGTCGAAAGGTACGGCCGTGATTAACCTCTTCCCGGCGCTGAAAGAGGCGGAGAGGGTGACGGCGATGGTTGCCCTTACCGGCTTTAAGGCGGATGACTATTTGCTCATGGCGACGCGTCAGGGGGAGATAAAGAAGACGGCGGCGGACAACTTTGCGGTGGTGCGCAGCAGCGGTCTGATCGCCATGGACCTGGCCAAAGGTGACGAGCTGATCGGGGCGTGTTTCGCGACCGATCAGGATGATATTATCATGGTCACGGAACAGGGGCAATCCATCCGGTTTGCTATTTCCACCCTCAGGTCAAGCTCACGGATGAGCGGCGGCGTGCGCGGTATCCGCCTCAGCAAGGACGACCGGCTGGTCAGTGTTGACCAGGCGGGCCAGGATGCCTTTCTTCTGGTGGTGACCAGCGGGGGGTCGGGCAAGCTTACGCCCGTCGGTGAGTATCCCCGGCAGCATCGCGGCGGACTCGGCGTCAGAACGCTCAAGGTAACGGAAAAAACGGGTGGTGTCGCTTCTGCAAAGGTGGTCACACTGACGCAGAAGGTGATGATTATCTCAGCTGAGGGCATTGTCACGTGTACGCCGGTGAAAGAGGAGAAACAGAGCCAGGGCATACCCACATTGTCGCGCATCACCCAGGGGGTAAGGCTCATGAGGCTGGAGGAAGGTGACCGGGTGGTGGCAATCGCTGCCTTTGAGGAGAAAAAATAGCACCGGTTGCGGGCATAAAACGTTTCACCCCCGGAGGACATCCGGAAACCAGGTAATGAAAGAGCCGGGAGCCTTTATCATCCGCTTCGGGGAGAATGAGTCCTCAGCACCTATCGCTTGTTTTCGCCCTCTCGAAATCAGGTGCGAACAGCCGGGAATAGTGAAGAGGTAAAAATCAGCCCCGTGGTGGCTTGTTGTTCGCAACCTCACATGCCAGCTTTTCCAGCCCGCAGTGATTGCAGGAAGCGTTACGGCAGTCCGGGGTCAGGCTGCCTGTGAGTGCCTTCCGGTATTCCCCTTTCAGGAAATCCGGGCTGATACCGGTATCAATATGCCCCCAGGGGAGGGCTTCATCCAGAGAGCGCTCTCTTAAGGCGTAGAAAGCCGGCTCAAGCCCGGCGGCGGCAAAGGCTTTTTCCCATATTTCATATTTGAAATGCTCACTCCATGCGTCGAAGACAGCGCCCCCCTGCCATGCCAGGTGGATGACGCGCCCCAGTCTTCGGTCGCCGCGGGAGAGGGCGGCCTCAAGCAGGCTGGTCTTGGGGTCAGACCAGGAAAGCCTGATCCCTTTTCGTGACACTTCCCGGCTGATGCGCTCCTGTTTGCGGGAGATCGCATCCTCGCTTGCCTGGGCGACCCACTGGAACGGCGTGTGCGGTTTGGGGATAAAGGTGGACAGGCTGATCCTGAGGTTTGGTCTTCTCCCCTTGTCCTGGCTGCCGATAACACGTATCGTATTTATCATCTGGATGATACCCTCGATGTCATCATCGTCCTCGGTCGGTAAACCCAGCATGAAGTATAGTTTGATTCCCATCCAGCCGCGCCGGAAGGCTGCCTCCGCCGTCCGGAGGATATCATCACCGGCGATGGGCTTATTGATGACCCTTCTCAGCCTTTCACTCCCCGCCTCAGGGGCAAAGGTAAGCCCGGTTCTGCGCCCCTTGCTCAGAAGCTCCATCAGTTCGACGGAAAAGTTGTCAATCCGCAGGCTCGGCAGTTGTAGACTGAGATTACGGCTCTGGTAGCGCTGCTTGAGAGCCTTTGCCAGCTCGTAGATGTCCGGATAGTCACTGGTGCTCAGCGAGACAAGGGAGATTTCGTGATAGCCACAGCCCTCGATGATGTCACCCACCGCCCGGACGATCTCGTCCTGGGAACGCTCCCGGATGGGACGGTAGACCATCGTTGCCTGGCAGAAGCGGCAGCCGCGGCTGCAACCCCGCTGTATCTCCAGTGCGCCGCGGTCATGAACAGCCTCAATATAAGGGACAACCGGACTGGTTACAGGTGGCGGTAAACGCATGACGATACGCCGCCGCACGGGAAGTGTCGCCCCTGCTGCCTCCGGTGTGATGCTGCAAAAAAGACCATCTTCATCATATGCTACCCGGTAGAGAGCGGGTACATAGATGCCGGGGATGGCGGCTACCCGGCGCAGCAGCTCATGTTTGTCTGTCCCGCGCTTCTTCTCTTCGTCGAGAAAATCGAGAAGCTCAACCAGGACATCCTCCCCATCCCCCAGGACAAAGAAATCAATGAAGTCGGACATCGGCTCCGGGTTAAGGGAGCATGTGCCGCCGGCAATGACCAGGGGATAAGACCCGTCCCTTTCCGCAGCCAGCACGGGTATCTGTGCCAGGTCAAGCATCGTGAGGACATTGGTGTAGGTGAGTTCATAGCTGAGTGAGAAGCCGATGACGTCGAACTCTTTTAAGGGACGGCGCGACTCCAGGCTGCAGAGCGGGATGCCGGCATCTCTCATGCGGGAAGCCATGTCACCCCAAGGGGTAAAGACCCGCTCCGCCAGGGCGCTCTCCCGGCTGTTGATTATCCGGTAAAGGATGGGCAGGGCCATGTTGGACATGCCTATCTCGTATAAGTCCGGATAGGCAAGGGCAAATCTGAGGCTGGTTTTATCCCAGTCCTTGATAACGGCGTTCCACTCCCCGCCGGTGTAACGTGCGGGCTTGGCAACCTGATGGAGAATCCTGTCAAGATCGGTCAGTTTGTCGCTCATCAGGTAGCTATTATAAGGTTTCGCAGTATCCATGTGCAAACCGGAAGGAGAGAGATAAGGAAGAAGATAAAGCCCCTTCCTTGACCCCTGAAAGGCAAACGCCTGCGATGGTAAACGCGCGGCAGCTGTGCCGCGAAGACCCGGTTCAACCTCCGGGAGGTCAGGCTTCTTTGAGCTCTTTGCCGGTTGCGATGTCCAATCCTTCAGCCCCCTTGAACGGCGAAGGCCTGTATTTCAGCGAGGTAATAGCCAGAACGACCATCCCTACCGCCATGCCGGGCCACATTGGCTCAAGATTGAGGGGACTGCCCAGGAAGAGCCAGATAATTCCTGTGCCGATACCCAGAAGCAATGACCAGAAGGCAGCCTCCGGATGAATACGTCTCCAGAGGATACTGATCAGCATGGGAATGGTAATTATCGTCCTGATACCGGTTGACTTGCGTCCTAGGTCAAGGATCGTGAGCGACTTGGTCATGTTTAACGCGATCAGGGTGCCGACAACGGCAAAGACGACGATGGCGAGACGGCAGAAAAGAAGCTGTGACTTGTCCTCTGCATTCGGCTTTACCAGCAGGAAAAGGTCGCGTGTCGCCAGGGTGCCCAGAGACAGGAGGGAAGCCGGTGTCGTGGAGATGATTGCTGCCATGACGCCGACGGAAGCAAGGATCGTTGCCCAGCCACCCAGTCGCTCGCACATCATCCACAAAGCCTGCTTTGATTCAAGATCCGGATCGACAACATAGGCGGCAAGCCCAATGAGTGCCGGCAGAGTGACAAAGACAACGAGAAAGACGCCTGTTCCGATGGCGCCGATTTTGGCATCCTTCTCCGATTTTGCGGCAAACATGGCCGTTATTGCCGAAAGGGCAATCAGCTTGATCATAACGGCACTGCCCATCCAGGCAGCCGCTTTGGAAAAACCCTCTGAAAAAAGGTTAAGATGCTCGGGAGGCAGTGAGGATAACAGGTTGTTCATCCCCCCAACGTTCGCCACCGCGCCAATGCCGAGGGGGATAAAGCAGACCAGGATCGTGGCAAAATGGATTGAATTCATCCAGGCTTGACCCCTCAGCCCCATGATTGCCAGGCAGACGATAAAGGCGGAGCAGACCCAGACGGCGCTCAGGTAAGGTAACCCCAGCACCGGACCGACGACTGTTGCCAGGGCTAACGCAGATGTCATGATGGTAAACGGGTAAAGGGAGATTAACGTGAGGACAACGACGAACCTTGTTTTTTCCCCAAAAAGGAGCTTGATCGTCTCCCCGACTGTCGTTTTCTTGATTTGCTGGAAAAACTTGGCAAAACCATAGGCAAGCATCAGCAGACCAAAAGGTGAAGCAAGATAATAGGTAAGACCGAAAATCCCGGTTTTGTGCAACTTCTCGGCAACACCTACCGTGGTGCCGCCGCTAATGTACTCGGCAGCAAGCAGAGGCAGTAGAAAGATCCAGGGTAATTGTCTCCCAGCGAGGAAGAATTCCTGTGTCCCCCCCTTGCTTCTTCTGGCGGCAGCAAAGCCGACAGAAAGGACAATCGCGAGATACAACAGTGTGACCACAAGAGCCCAATTCATTCCTTACCTCCGTGTGATTTAGATTTTGGATTACAGAGAGGAATGGCAGTATCGCCAAGCCCTGTCAAAGATGAGTTATGATAAGTTATCGCCTGATTACTTGTCAAGTATTTTAGGCTGACAGGTATCGTTCTGTTCTGGTTGAAAACCGAATTGTCATTGTGAGAAGCGAAGCGACCTGATATTGACAAACATCCGCGATGTCATTGATGTCATTTTAGATGCCCTTATCATCCCGGACTTGTGTCAGGGGCGGTAATAATGTTAAGATAGATGCGCTGGTTAGATTAAATTTGATTGCCCCCCAACCCCGAAACGGCACACGGACAAAACGGAAGAAAATTGCCTCAGGAGGGTAGAATATGGCCAGGAAGAAGTGGTGATTAACCGAAAGTCAGCGGACAATTCGGGATAGACTATATGCCCTTTTTGTGAAACCCCAACCTCTAAGAGAACATATCAGAATTGGACTTTGGACATCTTGGAGTTTATTTCATTAATGCCATCGGGTAAAGCGCATGGTGCGTGCCGGTTTGGATAAAGCTGTTTGAGAGATTACTTCCAAATCATTGGGTGCTGGTAATTCCGGTGATTTCACGCATCTCGCTTGTGTTCAGAGGGGAAAAAGAAGGATGTTCACATAAGTCCCTCAGGTACTTGGTATGATTTGAATCATCATGTTCTGTGCTGAACTGCGGGGAATCTGTCTCCGGGTAGTTTGTCAGGGATGGCTGGTGCAGAAGTTGAAGGATGAAAGTTAGGAAAATAGGCTAAGGAGGTGAGAATCGCGGAAGTTGGCTGGAATTTTTGAGTCCATAATGTTATTTGAAAAGGAGGAAACATGAAGGCGTTTGATGATATAACCGTACTTGCTTGTGAACAGTATGAAGCCGGCACCACTGCTACCATGCCGATGGCTTTCATGGGTGCGAACGTTATTCTGGTGGAACGCCCGGGCACGGGACAGATTGGAAGATCTCCCCGACCCCCGATCAACACCCCGGGCATTGATCCCTTCTACGACATCTTCCTCACCATGAACAAGAAAAGTCTGACGCTCAACCTCAAGCACCCGAGGGGGGTTGAGATTTTCAAGGAGATTGCCAAGAAGGTGGACATTGTCCACGACAACTACGGCCCGGGAGCGATGGATAGTCTGGGCGTGGGCTACGAAGATTTGAAAAAGGTCAACCCCAGGCTCATTGTAAGCTCTGTCAAGGGCTTTGGCGAGGGCCCCTACTCAACCTATATGTGCATGGACGGTGTTGCCCAGGCAACGGGCAGCTCCATCAGTCAAACCGGCTTTCCGGATCGGCCACCCGTGAGCACCGGCGTCTCGCTGGGCGATACCGGCACCGGCATGTTCTCCATGGGTGCGATACTTGCTGCCCTCCACTATCGTGAGAAAACGGGCGAAGGGCAGTTTGTTGAGGTAGCGATGATGGAGACCTCCATGAGCTATAACCGCGCGAACTATGCCTTAAAACAGGCGGAAAAAGACCCGATGTTCCAGGGGCCACCCATCCCGCGCGCCGCCAGCACCCTACCCGGCATTGCCCCTCACGACATCTATAAAACAATGGATACCCCCGTCAACGAAGATTACCTGATGATCTATGTCAGGGAGCCGAAGCAGTGGGATGCCCTGCTCCGTGTCATCGGCAGGACAGAACTTATCGGTAATCCAAAATTCAAGGACAGCAATACCCGCTGGGAGCATGTTGATGAGGTAAACAAGATAATCGAGGACTGGACAAGCAAACAGCGTGCCTTTGATGCCTTCCATGCCCTGGCGAAAGCAGGGGTGCCGGTCGGTGTTACACAGAACAGCACCCAGATGATGAATGACCCGCATTTCGTGGCAAGGGAAATGATCATTGAGCTTGATCATCCGCACCGGGGTCACTACAAGACCATGGGTAGTGTCCAGAGACTCTCGGATAATCCGATTCAGTACCAGACGGGACCCCTTCTGGGACAGAATAACCAGGAGGTACTTGCCAAGTATCTGAACTATACCCACCACGACCTGGACAAGCTCCGTGCTGAGGGTGTGATCTAGTTTGGAAGAAATAAGGAAAAGGAGAAGATAGATGGCAAAGGCTCTGGAGGATCTTACGGTATTAGACCTGACGCAATGGGAGGCAGGTCCGCAGTGCACTCTGATATGTGCCTTTCTTGGTGCTGATGTCATTAAAGTTGAACCCCCGGGCGTTGGAGACCCGGCCCGTCATTTTTCCACGGTACCGCTGGCACCGGATGTTGATTCTTTCTATTTCATTTACTACAACCTCAACAAGAAGGGTATCACCCTTGATCTGGATAAAGCCAAAGGCCGTGAAATCTTAAAAGAGATGGTCAAGAAGGCTGATATCCTGGTCGAGAACTATGAGCCTGGAACCATGGAGAAATGGGGACTTACCTACGATGTGCTGAAGGAGATTAATCCGGGTCTCATCTACGGCAGAATTTCGGGCTACGGCTCATACGGCCCTTATGCTGATTATCCCGCTGTGGATGCCACCGTCCAGGCAATGGGCGGTCTCTTCAGCTGGACAGGCTACCCCGACAAGCCGCCGGTCAAGTCGGCGCCCAGCATCGGTGAGACCGCCTCTGGTGTTAACCTTTTCGACGGCATCATGATGGCCCTCCATCAAAAAGACCGGACGGGCAAAGGGCAGTTCGTTGAGTGCACCATGATGGATACGGTACTTAACCTTGCCCGTGTTCGCATGTCAATGCCTGCGGAGAACGACCAGATGTACCGTGGTACGCCGGTGAAAAGGGCGGGGGTCGGAGGCAGGGGTTCTGCCCCGTCAATCCTCTATCCCACCAAGGACAAGGATAACCTGATCAACTTTATGTTCGGCCGGGCGCAAAGCCAGTGGGATATCCTGCTGAAGGTTGTCGGTCATCCTGAGCTTGTCGGTGACCCCAGGTTTGTTGACCCCATGACACGTGGAAAACATGAGGAAGTGGTGAACAAGCTCATTTCCGACTGGACATCGACGAAAAGCGGGTACGAAGCCTTCAATACCCTTGCTGGCGCCGGGGTCTCCACGGGTGTTACCCTGACGACGACACAGGCGATGAATGACCCTCATGTCATTGAGCGTCAGCTGGTGGTTGAGCTGGAGCATCCGGTCAGGGGCAAATTCAAGACAATGGGTTATGCCGCCAAACTGGAGAAATCGCCGGTTGAGGTAACCAATGCCCCGCTGCTGGGTCAGGATAACGAAAAAGTGTATGCCAAGCTGTTGGGTTATACGAAAGAAGATTTGGCCGAGCTTAAGGAAGCAGGCGTCATTTAAAGGTAATCCGGGACGATCTTTACTCACCAGGGAGAGAGCGATGTCATGCTCACCCTGGTGAGTTCTTTTTTCACAGATGCAAAGAGCGTTACG
>JBDRFO010000098.1:0-3819 GCA_043818655.1 Chloroflexota bacterium | reverse complement strand
CATGTAATTGGATAAGGGGATACTTTATGAACATAACGAAAAAGTTTCGGGGTGTCTTCTACGGCTGGTGGATGATTATTGCGGCGATAGTTATGAACATGACTGTCGGTGGTGTGACGCTCTATGGTTTTACCGCTTTCTACAACCCCATCGTTGCCGAGATGGGCTGGACCAGGGCGCAAACAGCCCTGGCCTTCTCTTTGCGGAGTATTGAAGGCGGTATCATCATGCCCATTGTCGGGCTTTTTGTCGATCGTATGGGAGTACGGAAATGCGTCTTCATCGGATTGCTGATCATTGGGGCTGCCTTTATCCTGATGAGCCGCCTTTCTTCCCTGCCCACCTTTTATACTGCTTTCATGCTCATGGCGCTGGGCAACACCATGTTTGCCGGTATCCCACAGTACACCGCTGTCGCCAACTGGTTCCGGCGTAAGCGCTCGCGGGCGATGGGTGTCCTCTCTGCCGGTTTTGGCATCTCCGGTGTCATGGCGCCCGTGCTGGTTTTTCTGATCAACCGTTACGGATGGCGGAGCAGCCTCTTCGGTCTTGCCCTCGGTATTTGGGCAATTGGATTACCTCTGTCGATGTTTATGCGCCACCGGCCCGAACCCTACGGGTTATTGCCTGATGGCGACAAACCGGGTGATCCCCCGGTTGAGGAAACCGGTACCGCAACCGCGCCTGGCCGTTCGCGTTATGCGCACCTCGGTTCATCAGGAAGTTCACTAGAGGAGGGGCTCACGCTGAAAGAGGCTCTCAGGACACGGAACTTCTATTTACTCATGTGCTTCAATGCGTTTAGTGCGATCGTCATGAGCTCCATGAGCGTGCTTGTCATCCCCCATCTTACAAGTGCCGGCGTTGCGGAGGGCATCGCTGCTTTCGCCGTAACGGGTATCACGACGAGCAGCCTTATCGGAAGGGTGGGTTTCGGCTCCCTTGGTGATACCCATAATAAAAAGCTATTACTTGTGATCGCCGTTCTTATGAGGGCTATCGGTGTCTTCATCTTTGCCAATATCCATTCCGCATGGATGATTATCCCGTTCCTGCTGATGTATGGCCCGGGGTTCGGGGCACCGATACCCCTGGTACAGGCCATCCAGGCAGACTGCTTCGGCACCAAAAATTTTGCTTCGATACGGGGCATGATGGCTTTGGGACACACTGTTTTTGGCGTGACGGCACCGCTCTTTGCCGGCTGGATCTATGATGTGCAGGGCAGCTACCGTCTTGCCTTCATGATTTTTGCGGTTATCTCCTCTTTAGCCATACCGGCAATCATGATGGTCAAGGTACCGGCACCGAAAAAAGATACCGTAGCGATAGAGAAAGCAGCCGTCTGAAAAGCTCTTTGTACATATGCGGGAGCCACAGTTTTCTTAAGATGGGCATCAAGTTCCTCTTCCTGGTTTCCCACTGTGTGCTTGTGCCTGTGATATTGATACACGCAGGTTTTGCCGGCTGGATTTACACTGCACGGGTCAGCTATGAGCGGTTTTTTGGTTTGTTTCATCTTGCGGTCATCATGGTTGATGATAAGCTGAGGGCTTAACCATCAGGTTCCCGGCACCAGGCGTCCTGAGGCCGGTGAAACACTTTTCCCTTTGACATGGTATCTGTTTCTGGCTATAATCTTACTTGCTCTGGGGAATCGTCTAGCGGTAGGACTACGGACTCTGGATCCGTGTATGAAGGTTCGAATCCTTCTTCCCCAGCCAGCGCTGAAGACTCGCATGAACCATCGAATTGTTACTTGCTGCATCAGGATCAGGTTTTGGACCTATTTCTTTCTGACTGCTACCTCATCACAAAACTCTTTGAATTCATTCCACAAGGTTATCTGTTCCATCGCGGTACGATTGCTGTTCTTTCCGGGAACTTTCATGTTCTTGCACAGCCCTGGCTGTTTTATCATGAGCTTGAGAGGGCACAAAACCAGATTATCAACCGTAATTGAGCAAAAAGCGAGTGCATATTATTGACTTATGAGAAAAGATGGGGTAGAATAACCCATCTTTTTAGTAATCTTTTACCGCTCTGGTGACAGTTAAATCAACTCGACCGCGGACTAGAATTGGAACTGTAAAACTTCATGAAGACCAAATCCCTGGTTGGGCCTTTCCTTGGTATTGTTGCGCTGCTTGTTTTTATGGTACTTCCGCCTGCACCTCCTCTGACGCAAGCTGGTATGAGGGCGGCGGGTGTGATGGTGTTTACCCTCATCTGGTGGATAACCGTGGGTGTGGGTTTCCCCAGCCTTCTGGCGCTGGCGCTGCTTGTGCTGACCGGGGCAATGACGGCAAAAGCCGTTTTTGCCGCCTCTCTCGGTAGCTATATCACCACCTTTATGATCGCAATTTACGGGATCTCTATATGCCTTCGACAGACCGGATTTTCACGGCGCTTTGCCCTCTGGTTTATCTCCCGTCCCTTTGCCAAAGGGCATCCCTGGGCAATGATCAGCATGTTCTGGCTGTCCTGTCTGATGCTGGGTTCGGTCATGTCGGGAAGCGCTACCTGTATTACATTCATGGGTATTGCCGAGCCTCTGCTGGAAGAACTGGGCTATCGAAAAGGCGAGCGTTTTGCCGCCATGCTCATGGTGGGCATTAGCTGGGTGGCAACGGCCGCATTTATTACGACCCCGATTGGTCATGGCAGTAACATCCTCCTGATGGAGTGGATCAAGCGGGATGCCGGAATTATCCTAACCTTCCCGAAATGGATGATGGCAGGTATTCCTGTCGGATTGCTGATATACCTCGTAATTCTTGGCTACATGCGCTTCATTGTCCGTCCCGATATGAGCCGGTTCACGGAGTCGGCGGATAAATGGATTAGTGAAGCGAAGGACAAACTGGGTCCGATGAAGCTGGAGGAGAAAATCGTGGTCGGCACTTTTGTGTCCGTCCTCATCTTGTGGCTTTTACCGGGCTTCATTGGCGGAGTACTGCCTGCGGTTGCTGAATATTTGACACGGATAGGACTGGCGGTGCCACCGCTGGTTGGCGCCTGTTTCCTTTGCTTCATACATGTGAAGGACAAACCCCTCCTCACCGTTCGTCAGTGGATGCATTCAGTACCCTGGGATTCAGTGCTTCTTATTGCGGCGATCTTTGCCATGCAGGATATCATGGCAAGGCCGGAACTGGGGATTACGGAATACATGGCAATGATATTTAAGCCTCTTGCTGTTAGTTTGCCTTTCTTTATCTACCGGGTCATCGGTCAGTTCTGGGTCGTGACCCAGACGAACCTGATGTCCAATCTGGTTTCTGCCATGGTGGTCTATAATGCCATGGTGCCAGCGGCGGCAGCGGCAGGAATAGGTAATCTTGGCGGTCTGGGTTTTACGATCTGGTGCGGGGCACGCGCCGGCTTTGCCCTGCCCTCCGCCACCACCAATACGGCGATGGTTACCGGTTCGGGCTGGGTGCCCATAGGCTTCATGGCGAAGCATGGTGCGATTGTGTCTGTTATCGTGGTTTTTCTCACCGTCTTCATTGTCTATCCCTGGGCATCCTTGATTATCCGCTAACTGATTTGTCAGTGAAGTAGAGACCCTGCTGGATGTGGAGCCCGCATCGCCGGCAGGGTCTTTGTTTCAAAACTGTGATTCGAAAAAGTAACTCCCTCCGGTATTTGAGCTTTGCTTTCACCTGCATTTATCCCGGATTCGTGTCATCACCCTGCTTTTCTTTTCGTCCTGCTCTGCCTGGATTTACGGATTGCTTCGCTGACGCTCGCAATAACACTCTCAAAGCAATCAAATGCAAATAGTACCGGCTATTTGCCCTGTTGACAAAACCATGC
>JBDRFO010000097.1:0-10955 GCA_043818655.1 Chloroflexota bacterium | reverse complement strand
GAGCAGAGATTTCGGAAGTTGGACGCACCACAGAAGCTGAAGCAGGTTTATCTGGGGATTGAATTCAGAGGAACTGCAGTTAAGCAGGAGGAGGTGCTTGCCGTTGCCTGACTTATTTACACACCTATTGACGGAACCTCTACCCACGTTGTCACTATGTTAAAGAGCTTTGAAGGAATGGTAATCAAGTAGACTGAGCTTGTTAAAGAAAACGTCCTGTTATCAAAAATAATTAAGCCCTGATTTTTGACGGATTGCTTCGTCGCTGCCGCTCCTCAGAGTGACATTTAGCAAACAAAACCCATCAAAATTTTATTTGCAATTTCCCCATTAAAGTGATATATTTTAAAGAACGAAAGGGACACGAACCTTTAAGTTAGCCCAGAGAGGCTGGTAAGGGGAGTAGGGATCAATGCGAGGTAAAAACCTCTTGCCAGTAGCGGCAGGAGGTTTTTTTGTGACCAGAAAAGTTGTCATGAGCGCTGAGGAAATCCGCCGCACCCTGGCGCGCATTTCCCACGAGATTATCGAGCGGAACAAGTCGGTCGCGAACCTTGTACTGGTCGGCATGCACACACGCGGCGTTCCCCTGGCAAAGCGGCTTGCGGCGAACATCCAGAAATTCGAACACCTTACCATACCGGTAGGCGCGCTGAACATCAGCAATTACCGGGATGATGCGGCGATACGCGAGCAAAAACCGGTGGTCAGGCAAACTGACATCCCGGTTGATATTGATGGCAAATCCGTCATCGTAGTTGACGATGTCCTCTTTACGGGGCGCAGTATCCGTGCCGCAATGGATGCCTTAATTGACCTGGGGAGACCAACATCCATTCAGCTGGTCGAGCTGATTGACCGGGGACATCGCGAGATGCCCATCCGGGCTGATTATGTCGGCCGCAACATCCCCACTTCGCGAAGCGAAGAGATTCAGGTATGTGTGACCGAAATCGACGGTACTGACGAGATTGCCATCCTGAGCCAGGATGCCAACCCAACCACCACGAAAGAATTCTTAAGAAACGAGGCCAGCGGAAATTAACATGTTGCTCACCGGCAGAAGTTTTGTCACGATTGATGACCTCGCGAACAGCGAAATAGAAGGACTGTTCGCACTGGCTGACGAGATGTCAGATTCCATCAAGGAGCAGTACGGCATCTGCCACGGCAAGATTTTGGCCAGCCTCTTTTTTGAACCCAGCACGAGGACACGGCTATCCTTTGAGGCGGCAATGCACCGGCTTGGCGGCGATGTTATCAGCGTGGCCGATGCCAAAGCAACATCAATGACCAAGGGAGAAAGCCTGGCAGACACCGCGAAGATTATCGGGAGCTATGCCGATATCATCGTCATCCGCCACCCCTGGGAGGGGGCGGCAAAGGTGTTTGCCGACTATGCCGGGGTGCCGGTCATCAACGCCGGTGACGGCAGCCATCAGCACCCCACACAGACCCTCTGCGATCTCTATACCATTAAAAAAGAGCGGGGTAACATCAAGGGTCTCAGAATTGCCCTCTGGGGCGACCTGAAAAACGGGCGCACGGTACACTCCCTGACCTACGCCCTGGCAAGATTCGGTGCGGTTATCCTCTTCCGCCCCGGACCGGGATTGGAAATACCGGAGCATGTCTTAAGAAAGCTGACCACCGAATACGGCGGTGAAATCAAAAGGATGGAAGACCTTTCCCGGACGGTTAAAGGAGGCACCCTGCCCATTGATGCCATGTACATCACCCCGGATAGCCCGCATCAGCTTGCCATGTTACCCAGCGTCACCGCGGCACTGAAGCTAAAAAGCAGGATTGATGCCCTTTATGTGACCCGTTTGCAGATGGAAAGGCTTTCCTCAGAAGCCGAAGGTCTGAAAGATTCCTACCCGGTGGTGAACAAAAAAATGCTCAGCGAGAAGGAGTTCAGAAGCGCCCTTGTCATGCACCCACTGCCACGCGTTGATGAACTCTCCTACGAGCTTGACGGTGACCCCAGAAGCATGTATTTCAAGCAGGCAGCACGGGGCATACCTGTCAGGATGGCAATTCTAGCACTCCTGATGGGAGCAAAAGAAATGCACCCCGCGGCAGAAACCGGGGGATTCACCAGGAAAGCGTATCCAACATACCAAAGGGACTACGGCATTCAGTGCACCAACCCGAAATGCGTCTCCGCACAGGCAAGTGAAAGGAAATACATCAAGCCAGATTTTAAAATCATCAGCAGCCAACCCCTAACACTGCGCTGCACCTACTGTGACCACGAGACACACCCGCTCTATGTCGCCAGCGCCGACTGGCATGAGGGGAAAACAGAGAGCAAGAAATACCACAGCGCCGACAGTCACTGGACAAGGAGAATCAGGGCAGAGAACCTGATTCTCTTCGGCTCCAAAAAAGAGGCTGAGGCACACGGCTTTAAACCCAGCCAGTTCACCGGAACACCGAAAAAAAGAATTACCAGAGAAAAGGCAAGTAAGAAAGAATGAAATCTCTTCTCATTAAAGACGGTCGCCTGCTTGACCCCGGCCGGGGCATCGATGAGATTGGCAACCTGCTGGTCAGAGACGACAGAATAGCCACGTCTGGACAAATGGATATTATACCCCCGGATACGACTGTTTTTAATGCCAGCGGGCTTGTCGTCGCACCGGGGTTCATTGATTTACACTGCCACTTAAGAGACCCCGGATTCCCGGAGAAAGAAACCATCGCCACAGGAAGCAGGGCAGCCGCCAGAGGTGGCTTTACCACCATCTGCTGTATGCCCAACACCAGCCCGCCCCTGGATAATAAGGCAATGATAGATTATGTCAAATCTACTGCCGGCACCCAAAGTGCCATCCGTGTCCTGCCCATCGGCTGTATCACGAGAGGCAGAGCGGGAAAAGAGCTTGCCAATCTGGAAGAGCTGGTGTGCTCCGGGGTTATCGGGGTAAGTGACGACGGCAGCCCGGTGATGAACTCACTTATCATGCGTCAGGCTCTTGAGTTCAGCCGGAGTGCCAGCCTGCCTATCATGGAGCACGCTGAAGACATAAATCTTTCGGCAAACGGGCAGATGAACGAGGGTGCACTCGCCGCAAGCCTTAAACTTCACGGCATACCGAACGAAGCCGAGGAGATTATCGTAGCCAGAGATTTGCTTCTTTCAAAGCTCACCGGTGGCTGGCTCCATATCTGTCATGTCAGCACGAAAGGCTCGGTTGAGCTTATCCGGTGGGCAAAAGAGAAAAATATAAAGGTTACCTGCGAGGTAACACCACACCACCTGACCATGACGGAAGAGATGGTTCAGGGCTTGAATGCCGATGCCAAGGTAAACCCGCCGCTCCGAACCGCGGAAGATATTAAAGCCTTAATATCCGGGCTTAAAGAAGGCATTATTGACGTCATCGCCACCGACCATGCCCCCCACACAGAAAAAGAGAAGGCATCGGGTTTTACCGCTGCCCCGTCGGGTATCAGTGTTTTTGAGACGGCGTTAGGCAGCCTGATGAGCCTGGTGCACAAAAATGAGCTTACCATGCCTGACCTTATCGCCAGACTCACCACGGAACCGGCAAAGATGCTCGGCAATAAATTTGGCAAACTGGGGACACTGGCGGTTGGCGCCGAGGCAGACATCACCATCTTTGACCCAAATAAAGAGTGGCCGGTTGAGACAAGAGACTTTCTCTCCAGGGGCAAAAACACCCCTCTTGCCGGCGCAACGCTCAGGGGGAAGGTCATCGCCACCATTGCCCGCGGAGAAATTGTCTTCCGGGATAGTTCAGTAAATCTAGATACCAAAGGAATTAGCAGATGACAAAAAAGGCGATTCTTGTTCTGGAAGACGGCACGGTATTCGATGGCTTTGCCTTTGGTGCCGAACATGATGCCTGCGGTGAGGCCGTCTTCAACACCAGCATGACCGGCTATCAGGAGGTGCTCACCGACCCGTCCTATGCCGGGCAACTCGTAGCCATCACCTATCCCATTATCGGGAACTACGGGATAAACGACCTTGACTTTGAATCGGCAAAGGTGCAGTTGAAGGGCTTTGTCGTCAGGGAGCAGTGCGAGATACCAAGTCACTACCTCAGCCGGAAGACGCTGGATGCATAACTGAAAGAAAGTGGCATTCCGGGCATCTATGGCGTGGATACCCGCGCCCTGACACGCAAGCTCCGCTCCGCCGGGGTGATGATGGGGATGCTCACCACGAGCAAGACCCCCGTCCAAGCGCTCGAAGAGCTAAAAAAGATACCCGATTACGGCACCACCGACCTCGTGAAAGAGGTCAGCACCGATGCGCCTTACGAATGGGAGAAAGGATTGCGCAAAGAAGACTGCCCTCACGTTGTTGTCCTGGACTGCGGCTTAAAATACAGCATCCTGCACAATCTCCACGACCGGGGTGCACGGCTGACGGTTGTCCCCTGCACCACATCCGCCGGTGAAATCATGGCTCTGGAACCGGACGGGATTCTCCTCTCGCCAGGCCCCGGCAACCCGGAGCTGCTGGATTACATCGTGGATACCGTGAAGGGGCTGGTAGGGAAAAAGCCCATCATGGGTATCTGTCTGGGCAACCAGATTATTGCCCGCGCTTTCGGAGCTAAGACATTCAAGCTGAAGTACGGGCACCGGGGCGGGAACCACCCGGTCAGGGAGCTAGCCACCGGGAAGATAATCATTACCGCCCAGAATCACGGCTATGCCGTTGACCCGGACAGCCTCAAGGACGGGCTGGTCATCAGTCATATCAACCTGAATGACGGCACGGTGGAGGGGCTGTACCACAAGGAATTACCCGTCTTCTGCATCCAGTACCACTCCGAAGCCGCCCCGGGACCACTCGACTCCGCCTACCTTTTTGAGCGGTTTATCCAGATGGTGACAAAAGGAGAGAAATAAAAATTATGTCTCCTCTCCCTTTGGGGGAGAAAAAGCAAATCCTCTCGCCCCTTGGGGGAGAGAGTTAGAGTGAGGGGTATTACGAAGGATAGAACAATTGAGACATTTGAAGTAATAAATTTGTCACCCTCATCCTTACCTTCTCCCCTCAAGGGAGAAGGGACTAATAAGAGAGGTAACGCCTGTGGAAGTGGATACGGTAACTATTTGATAATTTCCTTGAGAGGTTTTTAGAGATGGTGGTAAAGGGAGAGAAATAGGTGTTCCCTGAATTATTTTCAAAACGTTATCAATTGAAACCTACTTCAGAAGGCTTAATGCATGATAATGTTCCAAAATCCGCCAGGATTGGACTATGCTATATATTGGATATATTCCAAAATATAGATAAAATTAGTCTTTATAAAAATATCTGCTTCGCTCTACGAATTTCTATGGATACTCTTAGTTATGTCCTTGGATTTACTGATACATATGCACACTTGCAAACTATAGAATTGATTAAGTCATGCGAATGGTGGCAATTTTATGATATTTGCGAAATTATTTTTACGACAATGGTATCTCAAAAAAGCCTTTTCACAGCCCAATTCTCAAGCTATTTGAATCAACTGTTTGCAGATGAATTTCTAGGGTTCAGATTTAACGAAGGCAAAATTGAGAAAGTTGGCTCAGGATTTATTGACGTTCGTATTCAAGAAGCACGATATCTTTTGAAAGAAACAGAATTCAAAGGAGCAGATGTACAGTTCGAGAAAGCTCTCAAAGCTCTCAACGTCCGCCCGAATTCTGATGTAGAGAACTGTGTGAAGGACGCCGTATCTGCAATTGAATCTGTTGGCAGAATAATCACAAAAGATGATAAAGCCTTATTAAGTGATATTGTAAAGGATTTAGCCAAAAAGGGCATTATCCCAAAGCCACTAGATGAAGCGATTCAAAAAGTATATGCCTATCGTGGAAATGAGCCTGGTGTAGCCCATGGTCTTGTTGGTGAATCCAAAGTTACAATAGATGAAGCTGAATTTATATTAGCCATGTCAGCCGCAATAATTATTTACCTAGTTAAAAAGAGGAGTAACTATTGAAACCATCTAAAGTATTAATCATCGGTTCGGGACCCATCATTATCGGGCAGGCGGCGGAGTTTGATTACGCTGGCACGCAGGCGTGTAAAGCGATGCGGGAGGAAGGTGTTACATCGGTGCTGGTAAACTCCAACCCGGCAACCATCATGACGGATGAGGACATCGCCGACATCGTCTATATTGAGCCGCTCACTGTTGATGTGGTGACCCGCATTATCGAGAAGGAGCGTCCCGACGGGCTGCTGCCCACCCTTGCCGGACAGACCGGCCTCAATCTCGCCGTCTGGCTGGATGATGCCGGTGTGCTGGCAAAGTACGGCGTGCGCTCGCTGGGAACACCGATACAGACCATCAGGACTGCCTCCAACCGGGAGTTCTTCCGCCAGCTTCTCATCGGCATTGGTGAGCCCTTGCTGGATAGTGCCACGGCAAACACGCCGGATGAGGCAAGAGAGATCGCCAGGAGAATCGGACTTCCTGTCATCGTCAGACCGTCCTTTACCCTGGGGGGTACCGGGGGCGGATGGGCGGCAACATGGGAAGAGCTGGATACAGTGGTGGCTGCCGCTCTTGCTGCCAGCCCGATCCACCTGGTGTTGCTGGAAACATGGGTGGGGGGATGGAAAGAGATTGAATTTGAGGTGATGCGGGATGCGGCGGATAACTGCATTGCCATCTGCTGCATGGAAAACGTTGACCCGATGGGCGTGCATACCGGAGACAGCATTGTCGTTGCCCCGTCACAGACCCTGACCAACAAGGAATACCAGATGCTGCGCACCGCCAGCATCAAGATTATCCGGGCGCTGGGTATCGAGGGCGGTTGCAACATCCAGTTTGCCCTTGATCCCAACAGCGAAACCTACTACGTCATTGAGGTCAACCCGAGACTCAGCCGAAGCTCTGCCCTTGCCAGCAAAGCCACCGGCTACCCCATTGCCAGAGTTGCCGCCAAGATCGCCGTCGGTAAGCGCCTGGATGAAATCCCCAATGCCGTGACCGGCAAAACAATGGCTTCATTTGAGCCAACGATTGACTATATTGTCTGCAAGGTGCCAAGATGGCCCTTTGACAAGTTCGCCTCAGGGAACCGCACCATCAACACGCAGATGAAGGCAACCGGCGAGGTCATGGCGATTGACCGCAGTTTTGAAGCCGTCCTCAATAAAGCAGTACGCTCCCTGGAGTTTGGCAGAAAGACGCTCCTGTGGGAAGACCCCGACTGGAAGATGGGGGAAGACATCAATGACTATCCCCTCAAGCCCACTGACTTAAGGCTCTGGGCAATCATGGCGGCACTCCGCCGCAATATCAGCATCAAAGAGATTGCCGGTGTGACCCGCTGGGATCCCTGGTTTTTGGAGAAGATGCAGAACATCGTCAACATGGAAAGAAGACTTCTTGCCGAGAAGCTAACGCCGGTGCTCCTGAAGGAGGCCAAACGGCTCGGCTTTTCCGACGAGATGATTGCCACCCTGGCGGACAGGCTGCCGGAGCAGGTAAGAGAGCTGCGGCATCAGTGGCACATCCACCCGGTCTACAAAATGGTTGATACCTGCGCCGCCGAGTTTGATGCCGCCACTCCCTACTTCTACAGCACCTATGAAGAGGAAAACGAGGCAATATCCATCAGGGAGAACAAGGCGGTAGTCATCGGCAGCGGCCCGATACGCATCGGTCAGGGGATTGAGTTTGACTACTGCAGCGTCCATTCCGCCTGGGCACTCCAGGAATCGGGCTACAAGGCAATTATGGTCAACTCCAACCCGGAGACTGTTTCCACCGATTTTGACACCTCGGACAGACTTTATTTTGAACCCCTTGACGAGGAAAGCCTGAGAGACATATTAGAGAATGAAGGCAGCCCTGACACGGATGAAAACGGGGGTAATCACCATCCACCTTCCATCGTGCAGTTTGGCGGACAAACCTCCATCAACCTGTCACAACCACTCTCCCGCCTTGGTATGCCGCTCATCGGTTCCAGCGCCGACGCGATTGACCTTGCCAGCGACCGACGCCGCTTTGAGAACTTTATGAGCAACCTGGGTATCCCCCAGCCCCCCGGCTCCGGCATCACCTCGGTGGATGAAGCCCTCAGTGTCGCCAAGTACATCGGCTACCCGGTGCTGGTTCGCCCCAGCTACGTCCTGGGCGGACGGGCGATGGAGATCGTGCACAATGCAACCGAGCTTATCCGCTACATGAGCATGGCAATTGAGCTTGACACCAAACACCCCATCCTCATTGATAAATATATGGAGGGGAAGGAGGTTGAGGTGGATGCGGTCGCCGACGGGGAGACGGTCTTTATTCCCGGGGTAATGGAGCACATTGAGCGCGCCGGCGTGCATAGCGGCGATGCGATGACCGTTTACCCGGGCATCTACCTGACATCTCAGGAGGTTGATACGATCGTGGATTACGCCGTCCGTATCGGGCTGGCGATTCAGGTCAAGGGGTTGATGAATGTCCAGTACGTTGTCATGCCGGATGACGGCGGGCAGTCACCACGGGTCTATGTCTTCGAGGTGAATCCCCGCGCCAGCCGCACCATACCCTTTATCTCCAAGATTACCGGCGTCCCCATGGTGGATGTGGCCACCAAGGTCATGCTTGGCAAAAGCCTCAAGGAGATGGGCTACACCACCGGCTTGGGGAAAAAGCAGAAGCTGATCGGGATTAAAGCACCCGTTTTCTCCATGTCCAAGCTCGTCGGCGTTGATACCTACCTCAGCCCGGAAATGAAGTCTACGGGCGAAGTAATGGGGATTGATCATACCTTTGACGGCGCTCTGGTTAAGGCGCTCCTTGCCGCCGGCATCATGCTGCCGAAAGAGGGCACGGTACTCTTCAGCATCGCCGACCGTGACAAGCCCGAAGCCCTGCCGATTATCCGAAAGTTTCACCAGGCAGGCTATACCATCTACGCTACCGAGGGAACAGCCGCGATGATGACCGCCGCCGGACTGCCCGTCAGGGTGGTAAACAAGAAGCTGGGTGAGGGGCATCCGAATACGGTTGATATCATCAACGACAATACGATCAACGGGGTCGTCAATACGATTACCGGAGGCACTGTCCCGCTCCGGGACGGCTTTGAAATCCGCCGGGCAGCGGCAGAAAAACGCATCCCCTGCTTTACCTCTCTGGATACCGTCAGAGCTGCCGTGGATGTCCTGCTGAAGGGCAGCCAGACCTACAGCGTCAAGCCGCTCTCTGCCTACCGGGGGGAGAACACAGATTGAAAATAAAACTGGCGACCGCCAGGATTATGTCAAATGAGAAGGTTATGCCCGACACATATCTCATGTGGCTGGAAGCACCTGAGATAGCAGCGGAGGCAAAACCGGGGCAGTTCGTCATGGTGCGCTGCGGGGATGGCTATGAGCATATGCTCAGGCGGCCAATCAGCATTCACGGGACATATGATGACAGGATTGCCCTCCTTTACCGTACCGTGGGGAAAGGCACCGTTTGGCTCGCCCGCAGGAAACCGGGTGAGGCTCTGGAACTAACCGGGCCTTCTGGAAACGGTTTTACCGTTCATCCGCCATCGCGATATTTGCTGCTGGTTGCCGGCGGTATCGGCATTGCACCAATTCTTTTCCTCGCGCGGGAAGCCCTGAATGAACGGCGCGCGATAACCCTGCTCTACGGGACAGCCAGCGCCCAGCGGTACCCGGATATTCTCTTACCATTGGGGATAACAATCGTTGCTGCCACCGATAACGGGACGGTCGGACACAAAGGCATGATAACCGAAATTATACCGGATTATATTGATTCTGCCGACCAGGTATTTGCCTGCGGGCCGGTTGGAATGTATCAATATATGGCTGCCCGCAAACAGGAGCTTTTTAAAGGCAAGCCCTGCCAGGTTTCCCTGGAGATGCGGATGGCATGCGGGCACGGGGTCTGCTACGGGTGTACCGTGAGGACAAAACAGAGGCTAAAGCAGGTTTGCAAAGACGGGCCGGTATTTGAACTGGATGATATTATCATAGATGAGCTTGTCTGTTAAACCAAACCATGATCGCAACCAGAATGCTGTGCTTTGACACCAGAGGGAATCTGGACATTATCAATATTACCCCAATATGCACCCCTCTTCATAATTCTTCCCCCTTTTTGACAGGATAAAAAGGATTAAAAGGTTAGGGTAAACATAGAAATTAACGCCATTGAGGTAGAAAACCTGACACGTAAATTCGGTGGGCTTGCCGCCGTTGACCGTGCTTCATTTTGTGTCCGCAAAGGTGAGGTGTTCGGGCTTCTTGGGCCAAACGGCGCCGGAAAATCGACACTGATACGAATACTATGCACCTTGCTCAGGCCGACCGAAGGCTCCGCCCGTGTTGGCGGCTTTGACATCCTAAAGCAACCCTCTGAAATAAGGCGACACATCGGTCTGGTGGCGGAGAGAATCATCCTTTACGAGCGACTGACCGCAGAAGAAAACCTCGTCTTTTTTGGTAGATTGAATCATCTGCCCGAAAAAATCATTAAGAAGCGGATAGATGTCCTGCTGGCGCTGCTGCACATGGAGGCATGGCGCAACCACCTCACCGGGACATTTTCCACCGGCATGAAACAGCGCCTGAATATTGCCCGCGCCCTCCTGCACCAGCCGGAGATACTCTTTCTTGATGAGCCAACCCTCGGACTTGACCCGCAAACAACCCGCTCGCTTCACGCGCTGATACAGGAGCTTGGGGCGCAGGGGATAACCGTCATGTTGACCACTCATATCATGTCCGAAGCAGAACTCCTCGCAGAGCGGATTGCCATCATCGACCACGGCAGGATTATCGCCATGGACACCCCGCAAGCCCTCAAAAGAATCATCGCTCAGGACAATGCCCAAATTGCAGAAATTAACATCACGCACGCAAGCGACGCTTTGCTTGGTGAGCTGAACAATCTGGAAGACGTCACGTCACTCACCTGTGAGGAAGACGGTCACCTGGTGCT
>JBDRFO010000096.1:0-4529 GCA_043818655.1 Chloroflexota bacterium | reverse complement strand
GTCTATCATACCAGGGAAGATGAATGGAAAGGAGCGGAGTAAATAGATGGCACCTTTACCAAAGAAGAAATGCCCCAAGGCGCGCCGCCGGGAACGGCGGGCACATCTGGGACTCACAGAACCGAAACTTGTCCCATGCAGCCAGTGCGGTAGCCTGAAGCTGCCTCACCATGCCTGTCCTGCCTGCGGTA
Organism: Chloroflexota bacterium; assembly: GCA_043818655.1. Taxonomy (GTDB): domain Bacteria; phylum Chloroflexota; class Dehalococcoidia; order Dehalococcoidales; family JAZDNC01; genus JBDRFO01. Next base: position 4,338 of record JBDRFO010000096.1, on the reverse strand, counting down.
CGTATCATGGCCGTGAAGCGATTGAAGTAAAAAACCTGAAGAAAGCGGCTTAAGGGAGTTAGCTCATGATAAAAACCGCGATCTGTGATTTGTTAGGGATCAAGCATCCGATTATCCAGGGTGGGATGGCCCATATCGCGACGGCTGAGCTCGCTTCAGCCGTTTCCAATGCCGGGGGCTTTGGCATCATCGGCTCGGGCAACGCACCCCCGGAATGGGTGAGAGAGCAGATACAGCAGACCCGAAAGATGACGGATAAACCATTTGGGGTAAATATCCTCCTTATCTCCCCTTACGCCAGAGAGGTAATACAGGTTACTCTTGAGGAGAGGGTGAAGGCGGTAACGACCGGCGCCGGTAACCCCGGGGCATATCTCCCGGCCTTCAAGCGGGCTGGCATCAAGGTAATGCCCGTTGTTGCCAGTGTTGCCCTGGCTGTGCGGCTGGAACGAATCGGGGTGGATGCTATCATTGCGGAAGGGATGGAGTCTGGAGGGGAGGTCGGGGAAACGACCACCATGGCCATTGTGCCTCAGGTAGTGGATGCTGTCCACATACCGGTAATCGCTGCGGGTGGGATCGCTGACGGCAGGGGGCTGGCGGCAGCCCTTACCCTCGGTGCTCAGGGAGTACAGATGGGTACCCGTTTTGTTGCCAGCACGGAATGTATTGCCCACAGCAAATATAAAGAAAAACTCATCAAGGCGCGGGACCGCTCCACCGTCGTGACGGGAAGGAGCGTCGGTTATCCCATGCGCTGTCTCGCGAATAAATTTACACGGCGTCTCCAGGAGATGGAGAAAGACTGCGTTCCCAAGGAAGAGTTTGATACCCTGGGGAGGGGCAGGGTGCGCCTGGGTTTAATTGAGGGTGACCTGAATGAGGGTACTCTGATCGCCGGGCAGATCGCCAGTATGATAAAAGAGGTTGCGCCGGTCAGAAAAATTATTGAGGACATGGTTGTCCAGGCGGAAAGAGTCCTGAGTCAGTCGAAGAATCTTTGTACGGAGTCATAAGCTTGGAAAGAGTGACAAAAACCGCCTACGTCTTTCCGGGACAGGGTGCTCAATATGTGGGGATGGGCCGTGACCTTTATCAGAACTTCAGTTCAGCCAGGGCTGTTTTTGATGAGGCGGATAAGACCCTGGGCTTCCCCCTGTCAGGGCTTTGCTTTGAGGGTCCTGAGGAAGAGCTACGTCAGACCGTCAATGCCCAGCCGGCGTTGGTAACGGTAAGCCTGGCAAGCCTTGAAGCGGTGCGTGAGGCGAATCCCGGCGCTTTTCCGGAGGCTTCCTTTGTTGCCGGACACAGTCTGGGTGAGTACACAGCGCTTGCTGTCTCCGGTGCTCTTGATTTTAACAGCGCTATCTGTCTTGCCCGGGAGAGGGGAAGACTGATGCATGAGGCAGGGCAAAGACGTCCCGGAGGGATGGCGGCGATCATCGGGATGGATGAGGCAGAGCTATCCCGCGTGTGTGCCGAAACGGAGACCTGCATTGCCAATATCAACTGTCCGGGGCAACTGGTCGTGAGCGGGGCAAAAGAAAACGTGGCGAAGACCGTCGAGCTTGTCAAGGCCAGTGGTACCGGACGCGCTATCCCCCTGAGCGTCAGCGCTGCCTTTCATTCACCCCTGATGCAGCCGGCGGTTGCGGGGATGCGTCAGGTCATTGCGAAAACAACCTTTGCTGAGCCGAAGGTGCCTGTTGTCGCCAATACCACGGCTCAGGTCATCGGCTCAGCCAGCGCAATTAAAGAGGAGCTGCTTAACCAGCTTTGTTGCTGCGTCCAGTGGCAGAGCTCGGTTGAGTTCATGCTTGGTGCCGGTGTTGACACATTTATTGAAATAGGGCCGGGGAGAGTCCTTACGGGTCTCATCCGGAGGATAAGTAAAAAAGCGAAAACGCTTAATATCGGGGACATGAAGTCGGTAAGCACGGCTTTCCGCTAAAAGAAAGACTCTCTTTATCTCTCTTCGGGGCAGAAATTCCCGTAAGTATTGTTGACCCGCGGGTTCGCCGTGTAATATCATACTGATGTATGGAATCTACGATTGTTGGGATGAGACGAAAGGCACGGGCAATTGTCTTTCAGGCTCTTTATGAGATTGATGCCGTGGGCCATGACCCGGAGATGGTGGTGAATGGGCTTATCTCCGGTAGCGGACTCGTGGGGGAGAACTGCGAGTTCATCCGCGGACTGGTTGCGGGCGTCCTCAGGAATCGAGAGATAATTGATAACAACATTAGGAGCTTTGCCCCCGCCTGGCCGATAGAGCAGATATCGATTGTTGACCGGAATATCTTAAGACTTGCAATCTTTGAAATTTTACTTGATAATAAAGTGCCCGTTAAGGTAGCAATCAATGAAGCGGTAGAACTGGCAAAAACATTTGGTGGCGACCGTTCATCGAAATTTATTAATGGAGTTTTGGGCTCATTGAGTAGCCTGACTAAGAGGTAAGAACCCACACGAAAGGGAGGCAGGAAAAAATGGCGACCGTTCTTGAACGGATTAAAAAGGTAGTAGCTGAGCAGCTCGGGGTTGAAGAAAATGAGGTAATCCCTGAAGCTAGCTTTATTGATGATTTAGGTGCAGATTCACTGGACCTGGTGGAACTCATCATGGCACTGGAGGAGGAATTCAGTAAGCCAGATCAAAAGATTGAGATACCGGACGAGGATGCGGAAAAGCTGGTCACGGTGCAGGATACGATCGACTATGTTAAAGACCTGGGTATTGAAGATGAATCAAGCTAATGACTGAGGCGGTGTTTTTTGACTGGTTTACCACGCTGGCTGATTATGTCCCGGCACGATGCGATCTCTACTGTCAGGCATTTGATGAGCTTGGTATCAAGATACCGGTTGATGCAGCCATACGGGGTGTGCTGCTGGGTGATGAGTGTGTCTATTCAGAAAATTTAAGATTCCCTCTGTCAAAAAGAACCCGTGAAGAGCGCATGGATGTTTACCTCGCTTTCCCCAGAATGATTGCCGGTGAGGCAAGGCTTGAGGCATCCGATGAAGTCCTGAGGACAGTCAGGGACAGGATAAGGGGGCTTTTCCAGCCAACAACCTTTGTTCTTTTTGATGATGTGCTCCCGACCATGAAAATACTCAAGGAGCGGGGGCTTATTCTGGGTGTTATCACCAACCTGAGAGACGATATGACACCGGTTTGTGATGTGCTGGGACTGTCGCCTTATCTCAGTTTCACGGTTACCTCAGGACAGGTGGGTGCAGGCAAGCCCAACCCCGCGATCTTTCAGGCGGCTCTTGAGAAAGCCGGGGTAAGCGCCGGTGTCACAACCTATGTCGGCGACCAGTACAAGCTGGATATCGTCGGGGCACGCGGTGTGGGCATCGAACCGATCCTCATTGACCGCTGTGATTTATACGAGCATATCACGGATTGTCCCCGCATCAGGACCCTGGCAGAGGTGCCGGCGTATATATCTTAGCCGACTGAGATTCTTTGTCAGGGGATAAAAACCCGACGGAAAACAGCGTGCCGGTGTTTGCATCACCGGCATTATTTTCCCCTGTTTCTTCTATTTTCCACTTTTGGATAGCTTGTAGAAGTTGTGAGAGAAGAGCTTCCGTACCTCAGGAGAGGAAAATCAACCCTTGTTGTGGGTGTGGTATAATCAATACCCGGAGATGGAGGTAAGCGATCATTCACAATGTAAATAACGTCCTGGGAGTCATCCTGGAGAACAAAGCGATCGTGGTCCCTGCCAGCGCCTGGTGGGTGGCTCAGATACTCAAGGTCATTATTTCACTGATAAGGGATAAGCGCCTGAACCTGTCTTATCTGGTAAGCATGGGGGGTATGCCCAGTGCGCATACCACGCTCGTCTGTTCTCTGGCGACTACCGTTGGCATCACGGAGGGACTCAGTTCAACTTCATTTGCCATTGCGGCATTTTTTGCCGTTATTGTGATGTATGATGCCGCCGGGGTAAGGCAGGCGGTGGGCAATCAGGCAAATCTCCTCAATCGTATGCTGGATGAGCTTTTCCGCGGGCAACCGGTATTTCAGGAGCACCTGCGTGAGTTCATCGGGCACACCCGAATTGAAGTCCTGGCGGGAGCCATCCTGGGCATATTCCTTGGCTGGTTTTGGGCTTAGAAATCATCCAACCTGGCATCAAAAGAAAGGGCAAATTTCATCTCCGGATACGGAAAAACAGTTTCCGGATCGCCTGTGAGAAGCCGTCTCATAAATCAGTTTTACCCCGATCAGCAGATACAATTCTCTGATACTTCGATTCTATCCTTCGACAAAATCAAGGGAGAGATAGCCGCCTTTGGCTCTTGCCTTTTCGTAGATGAG
>JBDRFO010000095.1:0-2435 GCA_043818655.1 Chloroflexota bacterium | reverse complement strand
CTCTGCTATACATCGGGAACCACCGGATTACCCAAAGGCACAATAATCAAACATAAGACCTTGATTTTGTGGATAAAAGAGATGATAGAAGCTGACCCGGTTTACGCGACTGATAATAGTTTGTCCTTTTCCCTGCCGGGGTGGATTGTAGAGCAAATGTTTGGCTTTGGCTACATGCTTTACTGTGGTGAAATAATGAATTTCCCTGAAGAGCAAGAGACGGTACAGGCTGACCTAAGAGAAATCGGCCCTAGCACACTCCTGTACCCCTCCCGACTATGGGAGGCGCTGAATTCAGAAATCCAGATGAGAATCACGGACTCATCTGCTATGAAAAAGTTGATTTATAATCTGTTCATGCCGGTAGGCTACCGGGTAGCCGATTTTCAATACGAGCAAAAAACTCCAAACATTTTCTGGAAGGCTCTCCATGGTGTAGCCCACCTGCTGCTGTTCCGCCCATTACTGTGTAAGCATGGATTGATTAAAATTAGAATAGCTTATACCGCTGGTGCCATTCTCGGTGCGGACATCTTTCGCTTTTTCCGCGCCCTGGGGCTCAACATCAAGCAAATGTATGGTTCAACTGAATGCGGAATTATGACCATCCACCGTAACGACGACATCCAGTTTGCCTCTGTGGGTACTGCCCTGGCATACACCTCAATTACTATTGCCGAAGATGGTGAAATCCTGATCAAAGCCGATAAAGCCCTTGATGGTTATTATAAGAGTCCAGATGACTACGAGAAAAGAACGATGGGCGGCTGGTTCCACACCGGTGATGCCGGGCATATTCGGGAAGACGGACACCTCATCTATATTGACCGTGTGGCAGACCTGAAGACGCTGGCCAACGGCGTTAAGTTCTCACCCCAGTACATCGAGAGCCGGATAAAGTTCAGCCCCTATATCATCGATGCTATGGTTCTGGGTGAGAAAGAGGGAGATTTTGTCGGTGCTATTGTTAACCTGGACTTCAGAAATGTGGGCAAATGGGCGGAGGACAAAAATATCCCCTATACCACCTTCACCGATTTGTCACAGAAGCCACAGATTAGGGAATTAATTGGGAGAGAGATAACCCGCCTTAATCGACAACTTCCGCAAGAATCAAGAATAAGAAAATTCATCAATCTGCACAAGGAATTTGACCCTGATGAGGCTGATCTTACCCGAACCAGGAAGATAAGAAGGGATTTCATGGAACAGCGCTACGGGACCCTGATAGGTGCCATTTACAGCGACAAAGAGGAATTGGTGGAGGAGACTTCGGTAACCTACCAGGATGGGAGGAAAGGTACGGTAAAGACAAATATCAAGGTAAATGTAGTTGGAGACTGAGGGAGGCCGCTCATATGCTGGTAATGAATACCGTTGAGGTCAAGTATCTTGATGTTATCCTGGTACTGAAGGGGGTTTCCCTGGAAGTGCCGGAGGGCAAGATTGTGGCATTACTGGGGGCAAACGGGGCGGGCAAAACTACTACCCTGAAGGCAATATCCGGTTTGCTGGAGACGGAGGAGGGGAAGGTGACCGACGGCAGTATACACTTTGATGGTGTCCGGATAGACAAGCTGCCGCCCGAGGACATTGTTAGGCTGGGGGTGGTTCAGATAATGGAGGGGCGGCGGGTAATGGAGCACCTGAGCACCGAGCAGAACCTCAAGGGGGGTGCTCACCTGAGGCTGGGTGATATGAAAAAGGACCTGGAGATGGTTTACAGTTACTTCCCCAAGCTAAAGCTACTGCGCAATAATACCGCTGGTTACCTGTCCGGTGGTGAACAGCAGATGCTGGTAATGGGTAGAGCGATGATGGGACACCCCAAGATTATGCTCCTTGACGAGCCGTCCATGGGCTTGGCTCCCTTGCTGGTAAAGGAGATATTTGAAATAGTCAAGAGATTCAATAGCGAAGAAAAGACAGCGATACTGCTGGTAGAGCAGAATGCCAGCGCGGCGCTGGGCATTGCCGAACACGGCTATGTAATGGAGATGGGCAGGGTGGTACTTGATGCACCGGCGCCAAAACTGGCGGATAACCCGGATGTGAAGGAATTTTACCTTGGCCTCAGTGCCGTGGGGGAAAAGAAGTCTTACCGTGAGATAAAGCATTATAAGCGGCGGAAGAGGTGGCTGGCTTAATTATAGTAAGGAGGACCTATTGACAGAAGATAAGTTTTGTAGCTCTGCAAAAGCCATGTCCGCTGAGGACAGGCAAGAATATTTAAATCAGAACATAAAGCGTATTGTCACTTTCGCCTATGAAAACGCGCCGACTATTAGAAAAAAGCTTGATAAGGCAGGAGTCAAACCGTCGCAAATACGTACTACCAAGGATTTAGAGTTGATTCCGTCTCTTTCACGGGACGGACTGATCGGGTTACAGGAAAAGAACCCACCCTTCGGCGGGCTGCTGGCGATGCCCGTAGA
>JBDRFO010000094.1:0-11657 GCA_043818655.1 Chloroflexota bacterium | reverse complement strand
CCAGCATATCATCGCCGAACGGCACAACCTTACCTCGCAAAGTGCCGGCAAAGAACCCAACCGCCGGGTACGTATCTTCAGGGAGGGATTGGGGATATAATATGCCTTCATAGGTTTAAAACGTGTTGGCATAATCTGACTCATATATTGAATAGTTACCAGGGAGTATTGAACCAGGAGGTTATACCGATATGGTGCGCTTGATTCGCCTGGTATTATTGGTATCATTGATCGTAACTTCGGCAGGGGTATCCACGGCAATCACAAATCCCAAAAGTGTCGCCGCAGCCCCCTTCAGGGGTATCGCGGTTAAAGTGCTGGAGATATCTGCGGTAGCTATGGATTTCATCAAGGATGCCCGTACGGTAGCCGCCACACACGAGCGCAACGTAGTGTCAACCAGTTTGCATGCCATGATCATCATGGAAGGTATCAGTGAAACGCCGACTGTCAGCGTGCCGACAAATGACATGACAAATTTCCCCAATTCGGAACATCCTCTTTATCCGGAATATCTTGAAACGCGATACAGTGAGTTCAAGTACACGGTTGGCAGTCACGGCGAGGTGATTCTTGATGCGACTGATGCGACCGCTGACCCGATTCTTGCTGACATTCTCCAGGCAATTTCCAGTATTAAAGAAGTCGAACAGGATGAAGCCTTTACCAGATGAGCATAATCAGAAGATTCATCCGGGCAAAAATATCACAGCGTAAGTATATCTGAGAATGATACCTGGGGTTTGGTATCGCAATTTTTTTTGAGTATCTCTCGCCAGGCACTGCGCAAAATGGCAGGGATCACAGAGGTAAGGATTGATCTAAATTCACCCGCTACAAGCTATCCGGCAACTGTTTTACCGAATATACGCAGGTAATGTGCCCTATCTCAGGATGCTGAGTTTCCGGATGACTCCTAAAAATAATGCGGAAAAATGAGGCTAATTTGATTCTCTGGCAGTATTCCTTGAGTAAGATTGAATGTGCCCCTTCTCTGGCTATCGTGGATAGTCTTCCTATCCCTGTCTGTCAGTTTGCCCGAGCTTATCGTTGCGTCAGGTTTAAGGGTAAGGCTTCTTTCGGTAAGGACACCCTGGTAGGACAGACTTTCTATGGATTTAGAATCCATGCCTATCTTGTCTGGCGGGGGGGGTAATCACCAGTTTTTCGATTGTCCCCAGCCAATGAGCAGGAAACCGGGATAGTTCCAGAGCTTGTTAATGATACGAGCAAGCTTGTGATAGGAGACAGGAACTATTGGTCTCCCCATCTCAAAGAAGACCTTCGCAAAGGCGCAATTGTTCTTGAAGCCCCTTACCGTAATGCTTCTCGTGATCCTTGGCCCCGGTTTAGTGCTATGCTCAGCCGTATTTGCTATCGTATTGATACGGTTTTCGGTCAACTCACCGAACGTTTCCAGATGAAAAAGGTCTGGGCTAAGGACACATGGCATCTTTGTAATCGGTTGCTGCGTAAGGTTATCAGTCATACTTTAGCCTTTATGCTTAACCAGATACGGGGTAATCCCCCTTTACAGTTTGATAGATTACTTGCTTGAAATACTTGTACATCGGGTTAAATAGCCAGTAACTTGAATAGTAATCTTACACGGTGTAAAGAGGTGAATTATTTTAATCGTGTTATATGATACTTTCAGCCAAATAAGAAGCCCCCGGGGTTGGCTTTCGGGGGCTTCTGTTATCATAATAGCTCTGGGAGCGGCTAACCGTCCGGTGTTACCATAATGGGCTTACCGGAAGGCCCGGTAACATTATTGCCGTTGTTGTCCAGTGCCGGCCATGCAGGGACGCTGACGCCCTGGCTATTCATGCCCTGACCCTGCTGCCCGAACTGCAGTGCGCCGGGGAAGTTAGATGGTGGCGTTGGTGCATTGCCGCCAATCCCTCCATTAGGCACTGAGGTTGATGGTGGTGAAGAAACCCCACCACCGGCACCGGGTCCGGAACCGCTGCCACCTGATGCCCCAGGGGCACCGGGCGGAGGCCCGAAAGGCATCGCTATACTGCCACTAAAGAGCTGCTCCCAGGGTGAGGTGCCCTTTGGTAACTCCTGCCCAAATGTCCAGTCCGCCGGTGGCGTCCACCATGAGGGAGGATTAAATTCCGCTGGCGGCACCCAACCGCCATTCTGCCCCTGAGTCCAGTTGGTGCCGGGGGGTGGCGTTGTGGGGTTAAAAGCTCCACCACCAGGGAAAGTACCACCGGAGGCCCCATCACCAGGGAAAGTGCCGTCGGTCCCCATGACAAAGATGGGATTCCCGCCAGGGCTCATTACCTGCTGTCCGTTTCCACCCAGGACGGGCTGAGCCATGAACTGGGTGCCGCCACTCCCAGTCATCTGCTGAGGGGTGGCGAACTGGAAGTTATTGGAGAAACCGGAGGCGAACATCTGTCCCTTTCCACCACCACTGCCGCCAGGGATAGTAACTGTGGGTGGCGGAGAGAAGGGGCCTCCACCATTACTACCTGATGCCCCAGGGGCACCGGGCGGAGGCCCGAAAGGCATCGCTATACTGCCACTAAAGAGCTGCTCCCAGGGTGAGGTGCCCTTTGGTAACTCCTGCCCATATGTCCAGCCCTCAGGTTTCGTCCACCATGAGGGAGGATTAAATTCCGCTGGTGGCACCCAGCCACCATTCTGCCCCTGAGTCCAGTTGGTACCGGGGGGTGGCATGGAGCCAGGAGTTCCACCACCGGGTCCAGAGCCACCACCACCAGGCATACCGGGTCCAGAGCCACCACCACCAGGCATACCGGGTCCAGAGCCACCACCACCAGGCATACCGGGTCCAGAGCCACCACCGCCAGGCATACCGGGTCCAGAGCCACCACCGCCACCAGGACCACCGCCACCAGGATCAGGTGGACCGCCACCAGGATCAGGTGGACCACCACCAGGATCGGGTGGACCACCACCAGGATCGGGTGGACCCTCGTATGAAACTTCACTATAGCTGTTTATATTAGGAGTGACACACCGGGCGAGGACACTATGAGGTATCGCCCAGATAAGCGCCAGCGCAATACAAACAGCCACCATAATCCGGGTTGTTTGAAGCGACCTATTTTTCATGATTTACCTCCGGGAAAAACCTATTTATACCGTAGTCAATGCTAAGGTGATTTGAACCAGCTAATGTTCTTAATGGCAGCGTACAGGTGACCACCAACCTGTCCCAGGGCATCGGCACGGGCTTTCCCCGCCTGTATCCAGTTGTTGTACTGGGTTACCGTCCAGACTGAGTCGTCCTTGGGCAGCGTGGCTACTATCTCACGGTACACCTCATTAGCCTGAAGGTAAACCATAAAAGCGGCACTGGAGTTGTCATTGCCACAGGCGGCAATAAGACTACCGATACGGCTGTCAAAGGCATCGTTGCCATCAGTATAAATTTCCTTGCCATAGTAGTTATCGTACCAGAGGAGATAAGCACTGATGGCGGACAGCTCCTTGATGAGTTGCGCTGAAGATTGCGATGTTGCCTCCAGCTCTGTGACGCGCAAATTGGCTTTGTCCAGTTCGGCATTTAAGGCATCATACTCGGATTTGGCTATGCCTGAGCTACAACTGACAAAAACGAATGTTGATAGAGCTATGAGGCTGAGAGCAAGAATAGGGAATTTAAACCATTTTTGGTGACTGAAGCGCATTTGAGCCATCAAATAATCCTTTCTTCTTTTCGTGTTGTAACTGACCCGGTACCGGTTGTCGGGAAACTATCGAGGAAATTTTAGTTTTCTGGCAAGGGCATTATACTGTGAGCATCTTTTTTAGTCAATTGTGAACTGGTTGCAAAAGTGTAACAATATTTCCTGAAAATAATATCCTGAAGTATTTTGCAGTTTTACCATTTTCTTGCTACCAATTAGACAACAGCGAACCTTAATGCCCTCAAGCATGCTTTTTCATGGGACGAGGTGAAGACAGTGGTGGTTATGGCTATCACCTTCTTGTTTGGGGCAACTGGTTTATGGCCCTGCCTGAACAGAACCATTGTTGTTTCCATCACGGCTATTGTTCCCATGATTCACGGTATCAGAACGCAGGAGCAGCGTGCGGCGATAATCTGTCGTGCTCCAGCAAGCAGTGAGGCAGGAGTTGGATTCTAATCCACCACAACGCCGGTGCCGTAGGCGATACACTCGGCAGCGGCATCCATGACCATTGCTGTGCCGAAGCTCAGGCTGATGACTGCGTTCGCTCCCTGCCGCTCAGCATCGGCGACCATGCGCTTCAGTGCCTCTTCACGTGCTTCCGCCATCATCACCGTGTATTCACTGATCTCTCCGCCGACCAGTCCCCGCAGGCTGGCCATGATATCCTTGCCGAGGTGTTTGGCGCGGATGGTTGACCCGCGTACCAGTCCGACAGTTTTGATAATGTTCTTCCCCGGGATGGTAGGTGCTGTCACGATAATCAATTGTTTACCCCCTTGAAATCTTCATTCTTCTTCTGACGCTGGCGGTCGCGGATCGCCACGCCGAGCAGGATGAGAAAACCAATTCCAAAACAGCCGATGATAACGAAGACAATCACAGGGGTGCTGTCGGCTTCGGAAATGATTGTCCATAAAAAAGCGCCGATGGCCGCTACCGCAGCCACAATCAGAAGTAAAAAACCTAACTTCTTCATACCCCCTCCTGTATTGGTATGCCCGGTGTCAAAATCGTGTGAAGCAAGGTAAAGCGGGGCTCATTATCTCAGGAAAGCAGTGCAGGTTCGTCGTAAGTTAACTGCCTCTTTCTGTGCCAGACAACAATCATAATGTATCTTGCGCCGGGACGCAACTTTTGTCTTTAGTACTGCAGGCCCAGTGGTTGTCAGATTCCCCGATGCCGTCCGGGACTGTTCATCAGGTGTAAATCTACAATTACATTAGAGTATATTAGATTATATTAGGGGTCATCCGGAAATACCGTCTATTGAGATTGGGCAGGTGTCATCCTCAGCCTTGGCAAAATGGTTGCCAGTCATTGAAGAAAAATAACTGTTCGTAACTCATCAGCTTAGTCCGAAAGATTCAGGGGGGAATATTACGGGTGGAGTGCTGATCAGCTTCCAACCTGATAAGGATATGATTGCGGTTATGACGCATAATTGTTACCATGTTTATGACAGGCTATCCGGAACTCTTTTCACGAAGCTGATGCTGGTTTTCCCCGGTCTTGGGGGATGATGTTTCCGGATAATTGACGGGTATCAAAAGACCAGAGGTAGCCTTCCGCGGGCGTGCCGGTGGTTATTCAGGGGGGAGGATGTGAAATGGCAGAAAAAAAAGGAACCACATCACAGAAGAAGGTCGGGAAGGGTGATTCTTATGTCTGCGAGGTTTGCGGCTTAGCGGTAACAGTCGATGAATCATGTGGTTGCGTTGATACCTGTGATATCATCTGTTGCAACAAGCCCATGAAGGAGAGAAAGACGAAAGCCGTGGCAGCCAGATAAATGCTTGAGCACTGTCATCAGCAGTCACAAGACAATCAACTCTTTTATCAGGCATTCAAAAACACGGCGAATCGCCCTCAAAATTGCCTGTGTACTGTGGCGGTGTGACATCTTCAGGCACAGCAGTAAGCAGTATCTCCGCCATTTTCGGTTGTATAGAGCCGAAAAGTAGTCTGGCGAACCTCCGGCTATGTGCTCTTTGCGGCTCTCTCGATAAGCTCAAAGATGACCCCGCCGGTCCTGTCGGAATCCAGGTAAGCAAACCCGCTGCCATCCGGGCGGCTGAACCCCTGAATTACGTTAAAGCCTGCTTTCTCGGCGTTCTTTTTCCCTTCTTCTAGACTTTTCACCAGAAAGCCGATATGATGGATGCCCTCCCCCTTTTCTTTCAGGAAAGACTCATGAATGGTTTTTCCGTCGACCAGTTCAATAAGTTCGATCTGGATGGGCCCCAGGTAGAAAAATGCCCTCTTCCCCCGGTAGCCGGCAACCTCTCCGTAATAGGTGGCGGTCGGATAATCCGCATAACGGATCTCAAAAGGACCAAAGCCGAACATCTTTTCGTAGTACTTGACGGTTTCATCGATGTTCTTGACGACGATCCCGATCTGGCAAAAACCGGAAGGGTTCACAATTTCATCCTTGCTGTCAGGTCTGTTCTCCCTCATATCTTTCCTCCTGTTACTTTCCTGTCTTTGATGGTATGCAGCCTGACTGATTATAAAATGGGGCGGTTTAAAGTGCAATGGTTTTATTGATAACAACCCGGTGTCCTGACAGAGGTTTGCGTCTCTATTTCAAAATCCTTGTCAAGAGACGATAGACCCTGGGCAAAGTACAATCGTTGCCATATCATTAGGCACTCTCCTTGCAAGAGTGAACTTTACTTGCAGATGAGCTATCTTGACAGGAGTAGTCCAGCCCGTTATAGTAGCCATCGTCAGGTTTTACTGTTGACCCCGCTGATGCGTGAATTCTGCGGGGTTCAGAAATCATCGGGAAACTCATGATGCTAAGACTTAGCGGGATACAAACGCAGCTTTGGAGGATTGGTCTTCGGATAGGTTGTAGTATGGCAAGCCGGGAAAAATTAAGACAGGAGGTCAGAATTGAAAATCACCAGTGTTGATATCTATGATGTGCAGGCAAAGTGGCGTCGCTCCTGGAATCCGATTATTATCCGTATTAATACTGATGAGGGCATCAGCGGGCTGGGTGAGTGCGGACTTGCGGTGGGTGGTGGTCACAATGCGTACACCAATGTGGTGAAGGATTTTGCGGAGGCATTTTTAATCGGTGCTGATCCCATGAACGGGGAAAAAATCTGGGAAACCATCAAACGTCGTACCTGGTGGGGGGCGGGCAGCGGTATCATTTTTGCCTCCGGTATCAGTGCGATTGATATCGCTCTCTGGGATATTAAGGGCAAAGCGGCGGGTTTGCCCGTCTACCACCTGCTTGGCGGTAAGACCAACGAGAGAATCCGTACCTACGCCAGTCAGGTACACTCCGGCTGGCCGGTGCCTCCTCCGACGCCTCCCATTGCCCCGGAGGAGTTCGCCCGGCAGGCTTTAAATGCCGTTGCCGAGGGTTTTGATGCGGTCAAAGTTGACCCCATTAACGTGGATGATAAGGGCGTGCGCGCGGGCTGGGACCTGACCAAGAAAGCAAGAAATGACACCCTGAAGCTGATATACGGGCGGGTGGCAGCCATCAGGAAGGCGGTCGGGCCCAATGTTGATATTATTCTGGAAACCCACGCCCACCAGGAGGTAACCACCGCCATTCAGGTTGGTCGGGCGATGGAAGACCTTAACTGTCTGTACTACGAAGAGCCTGTGCCCTCGCTTAACGTGGATGAGATGCTTAAGGTAGCACAAAATGTCAAAATCCCCATCGCAGCCGGAGAGCACATCTACACGCGCTGGGGGTTCCGGCAGTATTTCGAGAAGCAGGCGCTGGAGGTCATCCAGCCGGACCTCTGCGTGACGGGCGGTATTACCGAGGGAAAGAAAATCTGCGATATGGCGCATACCTACGGTATTACCGTGCAAATCCACTGCTGCGGCTCACCGGTAACAATTGCTGCCGCTCTGCACGTGGAAGCTGTTATCCCGAACTTTATCATTCACGAGCATATCTCGCAGGCACAGGTGAAAGAAAACCTAGAGTTGTGCACCCCGGAGATAAGGGCGGTCAACGGCTATTACGATATCCCTGACCGGCCGGGGCTGGGCATCGAGCTTAACGATAAAGTTGTCAATGAATACCCGCATATTAAAGTTTCCTGATGGCATTGCCTGGTGATTGAGTTAAGAAAATCATCGTATGTTTGCTGGTTAACGGCGACTGCTGTCTCAAATGTGATTGTTGGAAGTCATCCAGGAAATTCTGGAGCGCGGGAAAAATCGGCCGGGCAATTGCCCGGCCGATTTCATTAGCATTGTTGGGTTAACAGGTGACGGTTTTCTGTCCGTTGTTGTGTGATTTATGGGTTCAGGTAGTGTTTTCCCATATCACTCCGGTATTTTGCCATGAGGGCAGCGTTCCACCCCAGAGGGGGTTCCGCATCAGCCGGAAGGAATGTCTTGTAGGGGTTCTTCTGGTAAGACGCATCAAACTCTTTCCTGATTTTAGCCAGCACATCCGGCTTTGTGAGCAGGTCGTAAGCCGTAAAGGAGGCAACCTTGGCACCTGCCGTAATACCCTTGTGGGCGATGGTGCTGATACCGCTCGCCACAATTGTCCAGTGATGCCCCGGAAAGTCTCCGGAAACACGGGAAGGGAAACGAAGCGTCGAGCACGGTGTCAGCCGCGTCACGTCGCCGACATCACTCGACCCGCCGCTGTGAGGTGCCGAGTCCGAATCAATCAGCTTCAACGCACATTCCATCCCTTTTTCTTCAAGGCCCTGGCTCTTTTGCAGGGCTCTGGCAAAAGCCTCTTCGTCATTGGTGTAATCGGGTTTCCCGACAACCTTGATGTTTTCAAAGATCAGTTCGGCAAGTGCTTTATTGCTGCTACGCTGGTGGATGGCGGTCAGAACCTTGACCTCATGCGTCGTCTGTGTCATGAGGGTCGCTGCCCTGGCGCAGTCGAGCACCCATTTGTAATCACCTTCCACGTTCTCGTCGGTGTCCCTGACGAAGTACCATGTGCTGGCGCGGTCGGGGACAACGTTGGGTGCTTCGCCGCCTTCCGTTGTGACCCAGTGGATACGTGAGGTTGTGGGGAGATGCTCACGCATTCTTTCCGTTCCGGCATGCATGAGTTCCACGGCATCCGTGGCGCTTCTGCCCTTCCATGGGCTCCCGCCGGAATGGGCTGTCTTCCCTCTGAATGTGGCGACAAAAGAATACATTGCGTTCCCCGACGTTCCGTAGGCGGTGCTGAAATCGCCGCCGGCGTGGCAGTCAATGACGGCATCAACATCTTTGAACAGTCCGGCGCGTACCATGTAAGGACGGCTGATCAGTGTCTCTTCGGCGGGTGAGCCGAAATATTTCAGGGTGCAGTTTATTCCTTTCTTTTCCAGAATCTCTTTCAGGGTGACTATCGTCAGAGCCTGCATGGCACCCATGGTGTTATGGCCGCAACCGTGGCCGGGTGCCCCCGGTACCAGGGGGTCGTGTGTCGTGGCGCCGGCTTTCTGGGAGAGCATGGGCAGGGCATCAAATTCTGCCAGAAATCCGATGACGGGCTTACCGGTTCCGTGGCTCCAGCTTGCCACAAATGCTGTCGGCATGCCGGCTACCCCTCTATCCACCTTGAAGCCAGCCCCCTCCAGTGTATCGGTGAGAAGCTTCGATGACTTATACTCTTCCAGACCAAGTTCTGCATAGCTCCAGATAGCATCCGAGACTCTCCAGAATTTCTCCTGTTTCAATTCAACCAATTTCGCGATTTCGGTCTTCTCGGTACCCAGTTTATCCATGATATCTCCTTTCCAGCATCATTGCTTTCCTCTGCTTCAGCCAGAACGACCGTATTTATTTTGGCTCATTATAATAACTCCGTTCTGTAACGTCAACATTCCTGAATCACCCCCGGGTTCGGAAACACAACCGGGTCTCCCCTGCTGCCTGATTGCACCATACGCAAAAACATTCCTGTATCTGTCGGTGTTATGGGAAAATATAGGAGCGCCCCTCTTTTTCTTTTATGTATTATCCATCGCTACGTTTACGTAAGATTACGTATTGTTGTTGTTAGCATACTGGGACAGAATAAATAAAGAAAGGAGATGCCTTTCAAAAAGGGACATATTTAAGGAGAATGCTATTATGAATTCCGACATCTTCAAAAGCGACTGGAAGCAAGGGCGAAATAAATCGAAACGGCGGTTTCTTGAACCCATTGAGGATAATCATGACAGGATGGGAGATAAGAATCGAGGGCTTTTGGATCTGGTAGAGGAAGAGGAATACGATTATTACCCAAGAAGACCAAAGAAGAAATAAACAGGATTATTGTCCTGTCACCATTGATGATGGGAAAAATAAGAAAATCCTATTGGCGTCAGGTTAATTATTCGGTTAATCATGGCCGGTTGGCTGGAGGATATTCTCGGTTGACGGCTCTTTTTTAAGAAGCCAGTATGTCACAAAAAAAGCTGCTATCATTCCAAGTGCGGCAACGGGCAAATATATGTATGTAATTCCGAAGCGGTCCATCGTAAAACCGGAGATTTGTGGCCCGATGAAAGTAGCCGTGCTCTGGGCACTGAAAATGATACCTTGAACAACTCCCATGCCAGAATATTTCTTACCTGCCTCAACGCTGTAAGCTCCAGCGGAAGCCCTTGACATTGAGTTGAGCAACGCGACAGGTACCAGAATAGCGAGAAGCCCCAGGGCACTGTGCATCTCGTGCAAGAAGAAGACAGGCAAGGGGCCAATCAGGCTGATCAGTATCAGGATTTTCTTCCGGTCGAATTTATCCGCTACCGGGGAGAGTATTCCCTGACCCAGTGCACCGGCCAGCCTGTACATAGAGACAATAAAACCAGCGGTGGCAATGCTCATACCAAGGGTTTCAACCGCCAGCAAGGGTAAAAAGGCGCCGATACTATTTCGGAAAATGGCACGGCTTGCCATGTACATACTTATTGCCTTAACCTTATTATCTTTCAGTATCGTCAGGACAGGTGGTGCCTCAGTCTTCTCCTGTTTCAACTGCGGTTTCATATTGGGGACGAGGAAGACAACCAGTAAGAAGACGAAAACGACAAATCCGGTCATGACATAAAAGACGCTATTTATTGACCACCATGTCGCTAAAACACCTCCAAGCATAGGGCCTAAAGAAGAACCAATGAACTGAAACATGTTGAAGCGGCCCATATAAGTAGCTTCTTTCCCCTTAGGGCAGATATCGCCAATGTAAGCGGCTGCGATTGGAGTTAGCAGGGCGGAGGCGAAGCCATGAGCGAAACGGATGGCAATTAGCTGCAGCATGTTTTGTGCCAGGGCATAGAGGATGGTAATAGCTCCGTAAAATATCAACCCTGTAATCATCACCGGTTTTCTTCCTCTGCGATCGGAAAAGCGACCGACAAAAGGCATCAATAAAGTTCGAGATACAGGGAATGCTCCGTAGAAAATACCCAGCAGCATCCCGGAAGCCCCCATTGACTTTGCGTAAATTGCCATCAGAGGGCTAACAACCGTCAGACCCATGAACGTCAACATCATGGTGAATGAGAGGGCATAAAAAGCCTTCAAATTCATGCGCGTATCTTCCAAGTGTTTCTCCTCTATGCCCCTGCGGAAATTCCCTACTATATTAGTATAATACTTGAAGGAAAACAAGATGCAATCTCTCGTGATTCCATGTCAATCAAATATTTAATTCGCGTAGCCACGAATTATTTTGAGAAACAGTCGTGCGAGAATTTTTCGTAGCACCGATTCTGTGATACACTCGGATTTTGCGGATTGCTTCGCTGCCGCTCGCAATGACAGGGCGGGTGTTTGTCAATGTTCCCTCGTTTCTCAGAGTGACAATTCAGTTCCAACCAAAACAGAACGATACAGAAATTCGTGACTCCCGGCTATTGTAAATTTGTTTTTCTTGATGTATACTAATCTTAGTAGTTGAAGTTCAGGTTCGGACAGACTAAATATAATCCTTACTCCAAGTTTGGATGACCTTGAAACTAACTAACAAAACAAGAGAGGAGGTCATCCAGT
>JBDRFO010000093.1:0-12702 GCA_043818655.1 Chloroflexota bacterium | reverse complement strand
TTGACGACTCCTTACGTGTTATGGTTAGCTTCCCCATGGTGGTGAGTACCCTCCTTCTGTTTTTTCATCACTAACAGAAAGGGTACTCGCCGCCACTAATTATTTCCACACTTTTTGATTGTACCTCCAGGGAAGTTCGCACCTATAACATCAGAACAGGAAATAACTGAGATTGAAAAAGCATTAGATTCTACGAAATCTACACCTATTGCTATTCACTTGAGAGCATCATTGGGACACCTGTCGGATAAAACATCTCCTGACTACAGAAACTCTATTAAAGAATCAATCAGCGCTGTAGAGGCAATATGTAGAGCAATAACAGGCAACGATAAAGCAACTTTAGGGGAAGCTTTAAAGATAATACAAGAGCAAGGGAAGTTAAATCTGCACACAGCTTTGAAGCAAGCCTTCAGTAATCTATATGGATATACGAGTGATGCAGAAGGCATACGTCATGCCTTATTGGATGAGCCTAATCTAAACTCTGAAGATGCACTATTTATGTTAGTATCATGTTCAGCATTCATTAATTATCTCGGGTCAAAGGCGTCAAAAACAGGGATTCAGCTATAATCAATAATTGAATTTGACGGTACGATAGATTCAATACGTTCTACACCTCTTTCTGCGTTTCCCTGCCTTGAACTTCCCTGCGCTTACGCCTATAATCTGGGGTATTCATTTTTGGAGGAGAAAGTAAAATGGCACAGAATCCTTTACAACCGATGGAGAACCTTGACCCGGAGCTGATGAAGCAAATGAGGGCAAGCCAGCAGATGGCGCTGGCGGATGGTGCCCTACCCCGAAAATACAAACTCCTTATTGCGATGGCGCTTGATGCATCAAAGGGGGCTGCCGGGGGCGTTGGGGGGCTCTGCCGTCAGG
The DNA here is from genome assembly GCA_043818655.1 of Chloroflexota bacterium. Lineage (GTDB taxonomy): Bacteria > Chloroflexota > Dehalococcoidia > Dehalococcoidales > JAZDNC01 > JBDRFO01. The sequence goes on along the minus strand of JBDRFO010000093.1, from coordinate 11,814 downwards.
CAATGCAGGCCGGGGCGACAAAACAGGAGGTCGCCGAGGCGCTGAGGGTTACCTACTATATTTGTGGTGGCGGCAGCGTTCATACTGCCGCCCAGGGACTCAAGGAGATATTCTAAGCGGATAAACATAAATTGTGGGTCAAGGCCATAAGAGCCAATTTATAGGATACCTGGCCCAAAATATTCGTCTCTTTGCTTAGAATTCATCCAGAAACATGGAAACTGGAAACCCGATGTGCAGGTTTCTTGAATTTGACGGACTTACAGGGGAAGTCTGCCAGAAGGGGTAGATAACCCGGACTGTCATTGCGAGCGTAAACGATGCAATCCGTCCACCTGGCCGGATATTACGGATTGCTTCGTCGCAGCCGCTCCTCAGAGTGACAGAGTGAGAGATTTCTCTGGTGTACCGTGTCTCACAACTTGAAAATACTTGCACATCGCATTGCCGGCTAACTACCTGATTTGCCCGTGGCCATGTTGCGCCCGCTTTGACGACTTCATTTCAAAGTGAGCAGGACATAACTCTTCTGCCCGGGGACTGCAGGTAGGTTTGTGGACAGGTTGCCGTTTTAGTAAAGATTCTTAAGACGCTTGAGGAGGAGTTTTCTCACGATTGAAATGCCCACGGCAAAAAGCAGGATGAAAGCAATTATCCCGGGCGACCACTGATTTATGAAAACGCCGAGGGCGATGCCGGCGGCGGGGGGATGCTCGGTATTGGTGATGGTCATCAGAAAGATGGCAAGCCCCACGGTAAGCGCCCCGCCGAAGAGATAGACTAGCTCGATGTTCTGGCACATTACCCCGAGAAAACCGGTGGAAAAGAGATAGTAGCAGGCGATTCCGCAGAGTAAGCCCACAATATGTCCGCCGATAAGCCTCCTGGGTTCAGCCGTTGTGGAATGGGGCATGGCAAAAACAACGAAGGTGCTTGAACCCAGCGCTCCCACAACCACCGCATGGGTCATCAGCCTGACAAAATACAGTATCAGCGTCATGGTTAAAGTTGCCAGGAGGCTCTGGTAAACATAGTTCCTGGGCATTTTTTTGAAAGACTCATCAAATAATTTCATCTCTGCCGCAACTCTGGTCGCAAAGATGTGGATATCCGGGGGCTGATTCGGGTTAATTCGGCTGGACAGTTCATGTCGCTATTTTAACACCAAACCGACCGGTAATTTCAACAGGGAAAATTGGCGCCCGCTGACCCTGTCACGATGATACTGTCAGCGGCGCATGTTTTGACGAGGTCCTCAGCACGAAGTATAATACGGGCTGTTCGGAAGCGGCATTTTCGCATTTGAGGGTAAGATGTGTGCTATCTCAAGATACCGGGTTTCTGGAAGACTTTTACAGAATCCGGTGATGTGGCTAAACGCATTATCCGTGACCGGTGTCCCGGAATTACCGGGGCGGAGCTGTGTTCAAAGAGGAAAAACCAGCCTGAAGCAGCCGTGTGGAGGGGTGTCCGAGTGGCCTATGGAGACGGTCTTGAAAACCGTTGTACGCAAGTACCGTGGGTTCGAATCCCACCCCCTCCGCCAGTTTTGTAGCTAAAACCCGGGGTCGGCTTTTGTCTTGGCGGGGAACAGCATTTATGCCATCATCAGAAAGGGTGATTAAAGAGCGTATGGCACAAAACTTTAGGATAATCAGGGGGGAACTTTCTGATAACCAGCAAGCTTATCTGTCGAGGTTTATGCGATGGGGGCACCACGTGGGCAAAACGGGAGCCAGCAGAAGCCTTTTTTCGTGCCTACCGGCAGAGATTGTCTGGAGTGGACGCCCATCTCAGGTGAGCATGTGCAGCAGAGGGGCATGAGGAAGGCATGGATACCCGGACACTTAGAGGTCATTCAGAAACTCAGTATCCTGAGATAGGGCACATCTTACCCTCAGATGCGATATAGTTGCTGGATAGCTTGTAAGACGCTGCCGGTAAGCCTATCCTGTTTGTGGAAGGTGATGACGGTGTGAGCACCTGATGATTTCCTGAATCAACCGGTTTATTCTTGAAGCAAAAAGAGCAAGGAGCTGCTGGTCTTTGTCGGAAAAAGTCCTGCCGTCGGAACGTGTTAAATATATTGCGCCGCGCAGGTAATCACCGATGAAAATAAGAGAGACAATGGAAGAATCCAGACTGGTTCCATCATGGTTCAGGTAGAAAGATATTTTCTCTTTGCTAATTTCAGGCGGATCATGCCACCTGATGGTCGCCAGACGTTTCAGGTCCTCCGCGGTACAGGAGAATTGCGTCTCCTCCGGCATTTCAGAAAAACGTGTTTCCGATACAATTTTGATTTTATCGTTCACAATGACAAGTACCGAGCACCTGTCGCAATCAAAGCTCTGAATCAGGTACTTTTCGATCAGGTGAAGGGTTTTGCTGAGCCTGGCTTTTTCTTCAAGCATATCCGGCAATTCAGCAGTTACCCGCTGTTTCGCTCTTTTCCCGGTTGTCCTGTCGGGGGCCCGATCTGAAAAACCCATTCAATTTACCCTTTCTTATCCGGCGTTCTGATTCCTCTGCTGATGTGATTAGCTTACCGGGTTAACCGTAACCGGTAAATTGACCTTTCGGGTGATAACGGGCATTTGAGCATCGTATTTCAGGACTAGTCTGGTTGATTCAAAGTACAGACCGGCATTATCCAGGTTCTGTTCACTGATGACCGGTGAGCCGTTTTCAACCGTATCAGGTTCATGTCAAAATGACCCGGAACAAACAGAGCTATTATTCCGTGATTACTTTTGATATCTCCGCCAGTTTCTGCTATATTTGAAAAAGCAGAATGTATGGAGAAATAATAGCCGGCTATCCTGGGCATCACCGGAAAAAGCTGCAGGCGAAGGGAAGGTTGATGTCATGACAGACGGGTAGCTGTTTTGTGAAGGATGCTATTTTTAAAGGAGAAATGAAGTGGATCAACTGGAACTGGAAGCTAATCCCCGAAGTATCCGGGGCAAAAAAGTAAGGTTTTTACGCCGTCAGGGCATTACGCCGGTGCATATTTACGGACAGGAGATACAGTCACAGGCATTACAAATTGATACCCTCAAGCTACACCGGATAATGGCTCAGGCAGGAGGCACGAGGCTGATCAATCTCAAGTTTGGTGGTGACCAAGCATCTATACCGGTGCTGGTTCGTGAGGTTCAGAAAGAACCCTTAACCGGCAGGTTGCTCCATGTGGACTTCTATCAGGTGAAAATGAGCGAGAAGGTAGAGGTGGAGGTTCCTGTTGTTATTGTTGGTGAAGCACCGGCCCTGAAGATGCCGGAGAATATGCTGATGCACGAACTTGACGTTTTAACGATCGAGAGTCTGCCGGGCAGTATCCCCAGCAGTGTCGAAATTAACATTGATTCGCTCGCGGAGGCGGAGCAATCAATACGTGTGAAGGATATCGATCTTGGGCCTGGTATCACGATTCTCAACGATCCGGAACAGGTGATTGTGAAGATTGCTGCACAGCATGAAGAGAAGGTCGAAGAAGAGGAGCCTGTTACCGAGGAGGAGGAAGGCAAGACACCCGAAGCAACCTCAACCGATTAAAGAAAATCAAAGCAGCGATAGTTATCCGTGTGCCAGACGACTTAAGGGCTTATTTCATCAGCCCTGGTTGGTCTTCTGAAGCGCCCTGTCACACGGCTTCATGGAACTCAGGCGGAAAGATGACGGTACCCCGTCGTCCCGCCAGGGTGCCTTGCTGCAGCTCCAGCATCATCCATGCTTCATCAGGAACCTCGAATTCACAGTCAATACCCCTGGGCTTTGCCGGAACAAAACCAAAGCGCGGGTAGTAAGCAGGATGCCCCAGGACAACGACAATCTCGTGCATGAGACGCCGGCACTCTTTAAGCCCGGACAGAACCAGTTGCGTGCCGATTCCCTGACGCTGGTACGCCGGCAGAACCGCCATCGGGGCAAGGGCGATTGCCTCGAAGCTTGCATGTTCTGCTTCGACTCTTACCGGACTGAAGACAATATGTCCTGCAACCTCGCTGTCCCGCAGGGCAACGAGCGAAAGCATCAGTCCGCCGCGGCTTCTGAGCTTCTCAACCAGCTCGGCTTCTGTTTTTTGACCGAATGCTGCTTCATTGACATGACGGATCGTATCAATATCTTCCGGTGTTTCCAGACGGATGCTTAACAAACCTGAGCCTCCTGCAAACATTAATGCATCTGCTTGGTGGGGAACCTGCTTCGCCCCGCGATTCCGAGTTCAGGGACAATTTCCGGGTGTGAAACCATTCTATCATAAAGATAACCCATACTGTCACTCTGAGGAGCGGTAGCGACGAAGCAATGACAGAAAGATAGATTTCTTCATTTCTCAAGTTGTATTATGCCGCACCCTCTAAAACTACTGCACATCGCGTTTCCAGGAAGTCTCCATTTTATGATTCCCTGTTTTGACGCAGAATGGTCTCTTTACAGATAAGGCCGCTTTCCCTAAAATACTGTTAGCCATGATAATTTGCAGGCTATCCGGATGTGATGACGGGATGATTCGATAACAGAAGACAACCGGTTTGTTATGTCGCTAAGGGGTGTGAAAATGGTAAAAAAAGTGCTCACAGAACTCTCAGAGAGTGATGTCCTGTTTCTCGTGGAAACCGCGGCTCCGGGGCTTAAGGGCAAAGCAGATATTATCAGGAACGACCCGTCGATTGTGGACACGATGCTGGAGCAGGAAACGGAGCGGCTCTTTCAGCGGGTCATGCTGACAGGTAGTGATAAGACGGTCACCCGGATCAGCCCGCGTCTCCTGTTTGAAATCCTTCTCAGAAAAGCCCTGAAGGATATGGGAAACCGGAACTATACCGTGGAGAGAACCGCCAGCCGGAAGATACCCGTTTTTGATGCCGGTGAGGTCGTCAGCTTCTTTGCCGACAGAGCCGCCCTGAAATATCTGGTGGATATGCTCTCCTCTTTTACCAGAACGGAAGGCTTTACGCGGCGGATACGGCTAAGAAAAGGGGTCTGGCGCAAGATTACGTACAGCGATATGGATATTGATAGCCTGAAGAGGCTCTGTGCAACGGTAGATGAGGAGTACCGGTTTGCCTTCTATAAGAGGATTGCTGACCTTTGTCTCTTTATCATGGGGATGTTTCCTGAGTACGCCGCCGCTGGTCTCCCTAACCCCTTCTCCCGTGGGGCAAGACCGTCATATTTTGGCAACTCAAGCAGGTTGAGGTCGGCTGAGGATTATGAAGAAGAGGGCAGACGGTTCTACCAGCTTGCCGGGGAGCATCAAAACGCCAGGCTTCTGGAAATAACCGGGGTTCTCTCCCGTCTGCACGAGAAATTCAACCTGGCGACGAAACCGCTGAGTTATATCTCCGAGAATTTTATCAAGTTCCAGAAAGGGAGAATATTTCCTTTTCTTTCGGCAAACTAGGAAGAGATGACTGGTTTGGTGATGCATCAGGTGGTGGGATGAAGACACGGAAGCAAGAGAAAAGACGCCTGTTATGCCGGATGGCGGTCAGGATGTCGCTCATCTGTCTTCTCCTGCTGCTTTTACCGGGCTGTGCTTCCGGAGGGACGGCACTGCCGGATGAGACAAAGATGAGATTATCTGTCTCAAGCCGGGCATTTTCCGAGGGCGAAAGAATACCGGTCGTGTACACGGGTCAGGGAGAGGACATCTCACCGCCAATTGCCTGGAGCGGCGCCCCGGCGGAGACAGCCTCATTTGCGCTCATCATGGATGATCCCGATGCCCCCGGCGGCACCTTCACTCACTGGGTGCTCTTCAATCTGCCACCCGATGCCCGCGCACTGGCGGAGGCAATCCCCACCCAAAACGAACTATCTGGCGGGGCATTACAAGGGAAGAACGATTTTGGCGACACCGGCTACGGCGGCCCATCGCCCCCACCAGGATCCTCTCACCGGTACCGGTTTACCATTTATGCAGCGGATACCGTACTCAATCTGGAAGCCGGCGTCTCAAAGAAGCAGGTGATGGATGCCCTCGAAGAACATATCCTTGCCTGGGGACAGCTTTCCGGAACTTATGGACGTTAGAGTGCCGGGTGCCCGAAATAATGACGGGATATCTCTTTGAGCCTGTTAAATTGTAGCTGCAAGATATGATATAATCTACGGGCATGGGGATATAGCTCAATTGGGAGAGCGCTGCGTTCGCATCGCAGAGGTCGGGGGTTCGAATCCCCCTATCTCCACCAACCGCCTGCCCCGGAGGTAAACAACGGCAGGCAAGAGGTAGTTGACAGCTGAGGTAACCGAAATGGAATTTGATGTCGGGGGCAAAATACCGATCACTCTTCCTGATGATATCTATGGCATCCTGGGGTTACGAAGCTGGAACGTCAAGGGCAACAGCCGGTACCTTAACTCCCTGATGTTCAACCACGAATGGAAGGAAGCGGTACAGAAAACCGTCAAACCGACGACCCTGCCGGGGCAGCACGGGTTTTATGCCTACCGACTGACCTCCCGTCTTAATATCAGCGATTTCTATTCGACCCTCTCCACCTCAACGCTGTATCCTGATGCCAGAATCCAGGTGCACGGTCTTGTTGAGTTCAGGGGCAAGATTATCGAGCATAGCGATAGTGTTGTCAGGGGGGAATGGTGCCGGATTTTATGTTTCTTTTTGCCGGTTCCGTTACTGCCGGACTATGCCGACCCGGACCGACCCGTCTCCTATCTCTCGCCGGAGACACCGGCGGTGATGAATATGAAAAGGGAGATAAAAGAATCCGGGTGGCTGAAAGCCATCCTGAATCAATACGGGGTTCCCGTTTATCTCACGGATACAAAGGAGTTTGTCGTTATTTTTGAACGGCTGCTGGAGTTTGAACGAAACAGGACCAACCAGCCGGTTTCCGTGCCGTACAAGGAGACAAGACCGGAGATTGTGAAAAAGATTGATGAGCTGGTCGGGCAGTCCATCCAGCGCGGGTATTTTCTCTCCCGGATTTATCTCAGCAGAAAGCAAATGAGGGAGTTTAAGGAAGGGATTTCCATAGCAGTTGAGCCTCTGGAAAAACCGGTACTATACAAGAGGATTTTAATCTCTTTGTTTGACTACAATGAATCAGGTACAGCTTATCTGGAGGTACGTGACAAAACCATCGGCTAAAAGTCATCCTGAGACCGGGGAGTTTCCATCCCCGGCACGGAAAAGCAGGTTTTTGGACAGATCGTCATTAAAAAATAGTCCCGGATGATGTGGGAGTAATTTATCCGAGCGTGCGGGCAAGGCGGAAATTAAGCGAGATGCATTGTTCGGGATACGGGGGCAAAGAATCATGGGAACATCAGCGCCAATAAGAAAGGTTTATGATATACCAATCGAGAAGCCTTCTCCGGCGAAGGAAAATCCTTTATCTCTCCCGGCGCCGGAGCCGGACAGATGGTTTACGCCGGCACGCAGGGAGCCGGTGAAAATACCGGTAAGGTAACAGACATCACGGGGACTTCTGCTGCGGTTTTCAGCTGCTATTGCTGCCTCTTAATCGCCACATGACGGCGAGGAAGATCACCAGACCCAGGATGTTGCAAGCCGCAAAGATCAGGGTCGCCGGTCTCCCCCAGTGAAATGCAAACTCGTTGCCCAGAAGCCCTGCCGTACCGATAATCAGCAGGACAGGAGCGGTGAATCTGGCCACTGCAAGCATAAATAAACCTCCTTGATGATGGTTATCATCATGCCACAACACGCAGCTTTATTTCAATCTCTCTTCATGGGAACATTTGTCGCTATCTCTTTCCGGACAACCGTTTTTGGCACGATTCCGCGGGATTATGTTTCTTCATGATGGCGGCAGGCGCTCCGATGTGGTATTTGTGTTAGAATATCCTGTCTGATATGAGAACGGCAAAACAGTTATGGTACCGGCTGCGACAGTGGAAATATCTCGGACTCTGTCTGCTTGTGCTGGTGACACTCATCATGCATTTCAGCATCATCATGCACCCCGGTGAACCCATCTTCGATGAGAAATTTTACGTTCCCGATGCCAGGTATGTCCTGCGCGGTGAGGGCACTGACCGTATCGAACACCCGCCGCTGGGGAAGGTGCTGATCGCATCCGGCATGTTCCTTTTTGGCGATAATCCCCTTGGCTGGCGTTTTTTATCTGTTATTTCAGGTGCGATTTGCCTCATCCTCTTTTACCTCATCTGCCGCCGGCTGGATGTCTCCGCGCAATCATCCTTTCTTGCCGCCGCGCTGCTGGCTTTCGAAAATCTGAGCTTTGTTCAGTCCGGCGTGGCGATGCTGGATGTCTTCAGCCTGGTTTTGATGCTGGCTTCCTTCCTGCTGTATCTCAAGGGGCGGTATCTTTTTTCGGGGGCGCTGGCAGGTCTGAGTACCCTTGCCAAGCTGAGCGGTGCCTTAACCCTGCTCGTGATAATCCTGCACTGGCTTTTTACCGGCAGGAAGCACTGGAAGCGGCTCATGGTTTTCGCCGCCTCAGCCCCGGCATCATTTTTCCTGCTGCTGCCCCTGTTTGATTTCTTCATCTGGCGCAGGTTCACCAATCCCATTGGTGAGATCAAGACCATGCTGAATGTCACCGTGGATGCAACCTACTCTCTTTATTATACGGAGATAATGAGCCGCCCGTGGGAATGGATACTGCAACCCAAAATGATTGCCTACTGGAAAAACCCGCACTATCTCGGTACAATAAGTCCCACCATCTGGATTGCCATTGTCCCCGCGGCGTGTTTTCTCATCTACCGGTCAATAAAAGGCAACCGGGCGGCGATCTTCAGCCTGGCATGGTTTGCGGGGACGTACCTGATCTGGATACCGGTCAGCCTGATTCTTGATCGGCAGAGCTATGTTTACTATTTCTATCCCACCGTCGGGTCTGTTTGTATTGGACTTGCCCTGATGCTCTCCTGTGTCTCCGAAGCGGGACATGACCGTTTGAGGCGGATTTTACAGCTATTGATACCATGCTATCTGCTCGTCCACCTGGCTTTTTTCATCTACCTGGCGCCGGTATCGCCCTGGTTGAAGGTGGCGTCATCGATCGCAGCCTATGTCTTTGCGCGGTATCTTCCGGGGAGCAGGGTAATACCTTCTGCAAAAGAGTCTGCCTGAACATGTATCATGCTTCCTGCTTCGACGGGCAGAGTGGAGAAATGTCATTCCTGCAGGCTATCCGGCAAGAGGTTTTCCCCCGATCCTGCGTGGTGCTTCTCAGATGCATTGTTTTCGGCTGACCTCAGAGAGCGTGAGGCTGATAAATTATGATTCTTCATGTGCCCGTATGCATTTTCCGGAAATTTGTCCCGCATGAGAGTTGGTGATATGATTAATATAATTATGGAAGATCAGCTGAGAAACGCATTATCATCAAAACCAGAACAGCTTCAAGCAACGAATGACGAGCGGCTTGCCGCTGTCCTTATACCGATGTTTTGTAAGGAGGGACAATACCATATCCTGTTCACCAAGCGGACGATGAACATGCAAAGACACCGCGGGGAAATATCCTTTCCCGGTGGTGCTTATGAGGACCAGGATGGTTCATTGCTCAATACGGCGCTGCGTGAGACTGCCGAGGAGATAGGTCTTGCACCCGCTGACATTAATGTGCTGGGTGCTCTGGATACGACGCCTACGGTCGCTTCCGGCTATCTCATTTACCCGTTTCTGGGCGTTATCCCCTGGCCCCACACCCTCAGGCTGGAACGCTGGGAAATTGATGAGGTGTTTGATGTTCCCATCCCCGTGCTGATGGATAAAAACTGTTTTCGTGAGGAAATCAGGGAAAGAGACGGTAGATCAATATCGGTATTTTATTATGATTATCAGGGAAGAACGATCTGGGGTGCCACCGCCAAAATACTGCATAATTTTCTGAATATTTTTAACATGACGATCGTGCCGGGTAAGCTGCCGCAAACATAATTCTTAAGTGAGGGAGAGGGCGAAAGGGACACAATTCTATTTCTTCACTGCTGTTTCTTTGCTTCAATACAATTCTTATTTTTGACCTTTTTCTTCCTGATTGCAGGGTGGCGGTGGCTTAGTAATCATGTTCCTGTCGCTCCGGCAAGTATCAACAGGTACACCCATCTTCGACCCTCCGGTGACAGCAGTCCTGCAGGTGTGAATTAAACCATCATCCGCAGCTTATCCCTGGCTTCCCGCAGCGTAACCGGTTCTGAAAGAACTTGATATTTTTTCATTATCATGGTTAATCAAGCTTTTTTAATCAGGAATCATCGCACCAACCGGTTTTGTCAGCTTGCGGAAGGCTGGTAGCAGATTCTTCTGGTTGAAGACTGCCCTTTCTCGTCCCGCCCCACCTCCTCCGTAAGTTAATAAGAGTTATTATGTATTATGATAATATAGTAATATACAATCTTATAAATATATTTGACATTATTGTGTTTATGTTCTATAATAGCCACTGTAAAAGTTGAGGTGGAGAATGGCGGTAAAAGATTACTACAGCATCCTGGGAATTGGCCGGGATGCCAGTGAGCGTGAGATAAAGCAGGCCTACCGCAAGCTGGCACGGAAGTATCATCCGGATGTTAACCCCGGGAATAAAGAGGCCGAGGAAAAGTTTAAGGTAATAAACGAGGCATACGAGGTTCTCTCGAATGCGGAAAACCGCAAGAAATACGATGAGTTCGGCGACCAGTGGCAGTATGCCGAGCAGGTGCGGCAGGCAAGAGAGCGACAGTCACCCTTCGGTAACGATGGCACCTTCCGCGGGACGCAGGGCTTCCACTTTGAGGAAGGCAATCTGGAAGGGCTGTTTGGCGATCTCTTTGCTGGTGGGTTCCGCGGACGAACCAGGGTAAGAAAAGGGCAGGACATCGAGAACGCCGTCGACGTGACCCTGGAAGAAGCCTATCACGGAACGTCCCGGACTATCGCGCTGGAACAGCGTAATGGCGGAAAGTCTTCGGTGAAGCGTCTTGAGGTCAAGATTCCCGCCGGGGTGAGAGATGGCTCACGGGTGCGTGTTGCCGGCCAGGGGCGGCCGGGTGCGGCCGGGGGCACAAACGGAGACCTGTATCTCGTCGTATCCGTCAGACAACATGCCACATTTGAGCGCCGTGGTGATGCCCTTTACACTGATATTCCGGTGCCGCTCACGATGGCGGTATTAGGCGGTGAGGTACAACTCACCACGCTTAAAGGGAAGGTTGCCTTAAAGATTCCGCCGGAAACACAGAACGGAAGGGTATTTCGCCTTACCCGGCAGGGTATGCCCCGGCTGGGGAAAACGTCTTACGGTGACCTGCTGGCAAAGGTAAACGTGGTTCTGCCGGTTAATCTCTCGCCAAAAGAAAAGGCACTTTTTGAAGAGTTGGAGAAGTTGCGTCAGGGTGGATAGAAGGGAGGTATGAAACAGATGAGCACAGATGAGGAAAGGAATGGCAGGATGGATGCCGATGATGAACCCCGTTATTTCATCAGTATTGCTGCCAGGCTGGTTGGACTCCAGACCCACACGTTACGCTACTACGAGAAGATTGGCATTGTTGGGCCGTCTCGCTCCAGGGGCAATATCCGTCTCTATTCCGAGAGGGATATTGATCTTCTGCGCAAGGTTAAGACCCTGATGGATGATCTTGGGGTTAATCTTGCCGGGGTGGAGGTTATTTTACGCATGTCGGATCGCATTATTGAGTTACAGAAGAGGATAGGGAAGCTGGAGTCGGAGGTGGACGAACTGAGGGAGGTGGATAAATAAACATGAGTCAGGAAAGATTTACCGAGCAGGCGCGGGAAGCGCTGGCTCTGTCACAGGAATTGGTTACGCAGTACCATCAGAACCAGTGGGATGTGGAGCA
>JBDRFO010000092.1:0-4618 GCA_043818655.1 Chloroflexota bacterium | reverse complement strand
GTGGATTTCTGTCAAGAAACAGCACTTGAAGATGCTGTTCATTTAGAGATGGGATAACTATCTCGGTCATCTCAAATTTACCTTACAAGCTATCCGGAAAGTCAGTGTCGTGGGGCAGGGCAGGTTTCATGGCCGGATACGCAAATATCGTTTCGGGACAGGCATCAGATAAAATGTATCATGAAAATATTGTTTTGCGCTTAATCCAGCCTTCACAAAAGGTTTAATTATTGTTACAATGCAACGTGTGTCAATGCGCTATTCTTTAGGTTTGGATATTGGCTCGGTAAGTGCCAAGCTGGCGCTTACTGATGAGAACCAGAAAATCTCCCATCTTGACATTGAAAAGATAACCGCCAGCCCCCACGCAGCGGTCAACACCCTTCTGACCCGGCTGGGTGAGAAATACAGTCTTGAGCAGATTGTCTCAGTGGGCACATCAGGATCAGGTAAAGGGATAATCCCGGAGGGGATGGGCTGGACGGAATACAGCAGTTCGCTTACGATTGCATCAGGACTTCTCTTAACACATCCCGATGCCAGGACGATCATTCAGATTGGCGGGCAGAGTTCCTTTGTGCTCGAACTTCTCGATGGGCTGAAGAAGCCGTGGCGGCTGGCATCAAATCCGCTGTGTGCTGCCGGCTCAGGAAGATTCCTGGAGCAGCAGGCTTACCGGCTGGGTATCAGCATGGAGGATTTTGCCCGTATTGCCCTAAAATGTCAGGAAACCCCGCCCCGTATCGCCGCCAGATGCAGTGTCTTTGCCAAGAGTGATCTCATTCACCTGCAGCAAAAGGGTGTCTCGGTGGAGGTCATGCTCTACGCGCTTTGCGAGAGCATTGCCCGGATGGTCGTCTCCCTGAAAAAGGGGACATTTGCCGAACCGGTCTACTTTATCGGTGGCGTTGTCGCAAATCCTGCCATTGTCAGGGCAATCGGGGAGGCGGTTTCCGCCAGAAACGGCCATCCGGTGACGGTCGGCATCCCGCAAAATTATCGCTACACGCAGGCAATCGGGGCCGCCCTGCTGGCAGCAGGAAAGAGCGCCAGTGTCTGCCTGCTCCCCGACGGAGATGCTAACCAGCACTATTATAAAATGCCCGGTCTTCAGTCCATGTCTCCTGAGAATAATAACCACCAAAAATACCGGATAAATGAATCAGTCACCGGTTATCTTGGTGTTGACGTCGGGTCAACCAGCACCAAGGCGGTAATTTTCGATGAATCAGGGAAACAGGTTCTCGCCAAGAGCTACCTCATGACGGCAGGAAGACCGGTTGAGGCGGTCAAACAGGTCATGCAGAACCTTCTTGATTACGGTGCCGGGAAAGTAAATATCGCTGGCGCTGGCGTTACCGGCTCAGGGAGATACCTCATCGGTAGCCTCATTGGGGCAGACCTCATTAAAAACGAGATCACCGCACAGACCCGGGCGGCCGCCGAGATTGACAGTGAAGCGGATATTATTGAAATTGGCGGGCAGGACTCCAAGCTCGTCATCAAGAGAAACGGCATTGTTGTTGACTACCAGATGAACAAGGCCTGTGCCGCCGGAACGGGCAGCTTTATTGACGAACTTGCGGAGATGCTGGGCATCTCAGTCAGGAATGGTGATTTTACCAGCCTGGCTTTTGCCGCACCGTATACCATCGACCTGGGGACGAGGTGCGCTGCCTTTATGGGTCAGGCGGTTGCCTCGGCGCAGCAGGATGGTGTCCCCCTTGAGGTCATTACCGCCAGTCTGGCCAATGCCATCGCCAAGAATTACCTGTCCAAGGTGGTGGGTAACCGGAGGCTGGGGCGTAAGATAATCCTCACCGGGGCGGTTTTTTATAATCAAGCAGTTGTTGCGGCATTCCGCGAGCAGCTGAAAGATAAGGAAATAACCGTCGCCGAGCACCGCGATGTCAGCGGGGCGATGGGTGCTGCGCTTCTTGCCCGGGAGGAGATGGCGGGGCGGTGCCCAAAATTTATAGGTTTCCAGAGAATCATTGATCGCAAGTGCCAGCTGACGACATTTACCTGTCAGGGCTGCGACAACAACTGCACGATTACCCGGATGCAAATGCCGGGCGACCGGCCCACCTTCTACGGCAGCCGCTGTGACCGCTATGATAGCGCGACGGGTCAGACCAGAAGAGAAACCCTCTTTGACGAGAGGGAAAAGATGCTCCTTCGTGATTATGTGGAGAATGCGGGCACCGGGCCGCTGGTGGGGGTTCCCCGGGCGCTGATGGTATATGACTATGCTCCGATGCTCATCGGTTTTCTGAACGACCTGAACGCCAGGGTGATGCTCTCAGGGAAGACATCAAAAGAGATTATCGAGAGATCATCCGAGATGAGCTACAGCGATAGCTGTTTCCCCGTGAAGCTCCTGCATGGGCATGTCTTCATGCTTCAGGATACCGACTATATCCTCTACCCCTGTGCCATACGGCTGGGGCGAAAGGACGGGGAGGAGAACCAGAAATACGCCTGTCCCCTGGTTCAGGCATCCCCTTACCTTGTCAGACAGGCATTCAGCCTTGGAGAAAAACTGCTTGCGCCGATCCTCGATTTCAGCCTGTCCGATGCGGAAACGGTAAAAAACCTGGCTGATGTTGCCGTGAAGATTGGCTTCAGCCGGAAGGATGGCGAGCGGGCAGCCCTTGCCGGGATTCATGCCCAGGAGCGCTTCGAGAAGGATAAGACATTGTCCGGCGGGAGGCTGCTGGATGAGCTGGAAAAAGGCGATAAGCTGGGGGTGGTCATTCTGGCAAGGTCTTACATGTCGCAGGATGGGGGGGCGAATCTTGGTATCGCTGATAAGCTGGCAGAACTTGGCGTTGTGCCCGTGCCGATGGATTTTCTGCCCCTTGCCTCGGTTAACCCCGGGGATTATTCCGACCGTCCCTACTGGTCGTATGAGGGCAAGCTTATCGCTGCGGCGGCAATCGCGGCAAAAAACCCGAAGCTGTATGCCCTGGCGCTTACCAACTTTGGCTGTGGGCCTAACTCCTTTATCCTGAGAATCATGGAGGATATTATGGGGGGCAAACCCCTGGGGCAGCTTGAGATTGACGAGCATGCTGCCGAAGCCGGTATCGTGACGCGTCTTGAAGCCTTCGTTGATACCATCAGGGGATATGCCCGCAACAACGGTCATCATCCGGTGCGACCACCGGGAGATATCTACCGCGGCACAACAGCTACCCTTTCCCGCAAAACGATTCTATTACCCCGTATGTCATCCCATAGTGAGGTCATTGCGGCGGCGGCAGTGTCCTGCGGGGCGAAGGTAATGGTGCTTCCTGAGCCGGATGAGCGTAATCTCCTCTATGCTAACCAGGTGACATCGGGGACGGAGTGTCTTCCGTTCCGTGTTACGCTGGGTGACTTCATGAGGTTTTATTACGAGAACGGCTCTGATGTGAAAAACGTTGAGGCGCTTATGGCTGGCTCCTACGGCCCCTGCCGCCTGGGGAAATACAGCATTGAGCAGATACGGATACTTAAGGATATCGGCTTTGACCTTGCCATAAGGACGACTGTCTCCAACAATGCCTACCGCGACCTGAACCTTGGGCCTTCCTTTGAGTGCCTTGCCTGGAAGGGCATCGTGGCGATGGACAATCTGGAGAAGCTTCTCTGGCGTACCCGTCCTTACGAGAAAGAGAAGGGGGCAGCCGACCGGCTTTTTGCGGATTATACAGGAAGAATTGCCGGTCAGATACGCCTAAGAGGGAACCTGGATAAAATCTTAAGACAGGCAAGTGCTGATTTCCGGGCATTGATTGATGCCAAACTGCCGCGCAGATCGCTGGTTGGTATCAACGGCGAGATTTACCTGCGTGCCAACCGCTTCAGCAACAACGACCTGGTGAAGACCTGCGAGAAGGCAGGACTTGAGGTCGTCGTTTCCCCCATGGAGGAATGGATCAAATATACCTCGTACCGGAATCTGGAAGATGCCATTGTGAACCGGAAGGCAGGCAAACTCCTGATAAGCTACATCAAAAGGCTCATTCAAGAGCATGACGGAAGCGCCATTGCCGCCAACTTCCGCGGGATGCTGGATGAGAAGGAACCATCAACAGAAGAGATTCTTGCCCGGTCAAAAATATTTCTTTCTTCCAGGTGCGGCAGTGAGGCGGTGCTCAGTATTGGCAGCGGGGTTGCCTGGATGGAAAACCCCCGTTTTGCCGGGGTTATTTCCGTCATGCCCCACGGCTGTATGCCCGGCGGGATTGTTGCTGCGATGGCAGAAAAATTTACGACAACCTATCAGAAACCGTGGATCAGCCTCACCTACGACGGTTTTTCGGAGACCAATAACCTGACGCGCATCAATGAGTTTGCCGAGCTGGTCAGATTCTGCGGCAAAGAAGCAAGCCCGGCATAGCAACCATCCGTTTGTTCCACCCCTGTTGTTCAAATGCTTTTGAGACGGCTGATAAAACCCGGTGACCAAACATATGGTCATACCGGTTCTTTCCGCTACTTCAGTGAGTTCAGAAAAGACTGGAAAGCCTGTAAATCTTCTGCCGTGCCTTCCAGCTCGCCGGATGGGTTGACGGCAAGGTGCCAGAACGTGTTCAGCCCTTCCGCGCATGCGGCGCGCTGCGGGGCGGGG
>JBDRFO010000091.1:0-11511 GCA_043818655.1 Chloroflexota bacterium | reverse complement strand
AGGAAAGCAAAAGCCTGCCGATAATATATCCGGCAGCTAACGTGGTGATAAAGATGGCTAAAGGAGTAATAAACTCTAACAGGTACTGGGTGAAATTTGTCAGAAACTCATTCATCGCCGGCTCCACCGCCAATACTTCCGGATAACACTGTGGTAATCTGTCTCCCGGAATGCTCTGCCTTATTTTCTGATGTTATGATATTACACACTATTTGTCAATAGAACCGATACAGCATAATAAAAACCACCTTATTTAAACGGCAGCCCTATGTGTGCTAACATATCAAGCAATTATGAGTAAGATAAAAATCATCTCTTTTGACCTTCACGAAACCCTGTCGACCCCGGATTTTGCCGTCTCTGTCTGGGATGAGGGGATACCGACGGTCTATGCGGCAAGGTGCGGCATCAGTCTCGAAAAAGCCAAGGAAGAGGTGAAAAGAGAGTTTGCCAAAGTAAGCGACACCGAGATGGAGTATTACGACCTGAATTACTGGTCAAAACTCCTCAACCTTGGTGGCTACGAGAAAGCGATCGAACACTGCAAATACAGGGTTGCCTACTACCCGGAGACGCTGCCCGTCCTTGAATCACTCAACAAAAAGTACCCCCTTATCATCGCCACCGGCATGCCCCGTGAGTTCATCCCGACCATCCTTTCCCGAATCGAGGGCTACTTCACCAGGGTATTTTCTGCATACTCCGACTATAACCAGTTCAAGACGCGCTCATTCTATTTAACCGTTTGCCGTGAAATGGGCATCCCACCCCAGGAGGTCGTACACGTTGGCGATAACTGGCAGAAAGACGTCGTCATCCCCAAAGATATCGGGATACATGCCTTTCACCTTGACCGAAAAGGCAATCCTGACGCCACAACCATAACCAGCCTTGAGCAGCTAGAAGAGAAGATAAAGTCATTTTCCTGATAGAACCTGCCCCTTAATGTGACATGCCCATCTCCATACAGGATAACAGTCATTGTTTGCAGACACGTAAAACGAATCCTCGCCAGTTTCGCCGCATGGATTCGCGCTACGAATGCCTCCAGCAGGGCATAAAACTTACCCGCTTTTACTCATCTGTTGCTTGTCATCAGGTTCTCGCCGTCTCAAATGCATTCTCAGAACAATCATGCTACAACAAAAACATTACTCCGATCTGAGGGCCTGGATGGGTTCAAGACGGGAGGCGTTCCAGGCCGGATAGAATCCAAAGAATAACCCGATGCCGGCGGATACGGAGATGGCAAGCAGGATAATATCAGGTGAGACGACCGTCGGCATGGCCGTCAGACGGGAAACCACGAGGGAACCCGCAATGCCGACAATTATCCCGATGATGCCTCCGGTAACGGTCAGGAAGGCAGCTTCAATCAGGAACTGGCTCCAGATATCCTGCTCCCTTGCGCCAAGTGCCTTGCGGATACCAATCTCCCTGGTTCGCTCCACAACCGAGACAAGCATGATGTTCATCACCCCGATACCGCCCACGAGCAAAGAAATAGCCGCGATCGCGCCGAGAAAAAAGGTCAGCGTGGAGGCTGTTTCTGAGACGGTGCTAGCGATTTCCTCCATCGAGGTAATGTTAAAATCATCCTCTTTCCCTGCGTCAATCTGGTGGCGGGTGTGAAGCAGGCTGGTGATTTCAGCAACCACATTTTCTGATTGCTTCGTGTCGCTTACCTTGATGGCGATCTGGCTTACCAGATGCTCCCCACGACTCGTGCGCCGCTGGCTGAACATCTGCTGCATGGCAGTCAACGGAATCAGAACGGCATCGTCAGTTGATGTCCCCATGGATTCCCCCTTGCTCTCCAGGACACCGATAACACGTACTACCTGGTTTCCCGTCCGCAGCGTCTGACCGAGGGGATTACTGCCGGGGAACAGCGTCTCTTTAACGCTTGCGCCCAGTACCGCAACCCTCGTGCCGTTTTCGTAGTCATAGTCCGAGAAAAATGTTCCGCTTGCGATTTGCAGGTTATAAGCCACCTGATAGCCGGTTGTCGTCCCGATGATCTGGGTATTCGTATTCTGACTGCCCGCGACAAGCTGCTGGTTTGTCGTGTTATAGGGAACGGTAACGTCGATCGAGGAAACCTGCTCCGCAATTGCCTCGGCGTCCTCAAGGGTAAGCGTCGCGGCGCTGCCGGCGGCACTTCTCACACCATACTGCGAAGTGGCACCGGGGCGGATGAAAAGAAGATCCGAGCCGAGGCTTTCGATACGGGACATGATGGTTGCCTCGGTTCCCTTGCCGATGGACATGAGTGTAATCACGGCGGAGACACCGATGACAACCCCCAGGATGGTCAGGGAGCTGCGAAGCTTATGCGTGACAATCCCTGCCCAGGCGGTAACTACAGGTTCCAGCCATTTCTTCATAGCTTTTCCTCCCGGTCAACCCTGCCGTCCATGATATGGATAATACACTGGCAGTGGTGGGCAACACCGGGGTCATGGGTAATCATCACCAGCGTCATGTCCTTCTCAGCATGTAATGAGGTCAACACAGCGATAATCTCAGCACCCGAACGACTGTCCAGATTGCCGGTCGGTTCATCAGCCAGAATCAACGGTGGGTTCTTGACAAGGGCGCGCGCGATGGCGACTCTTTGCTGCTCACCACCGGAAAGCTCGGTGGGACGGTGCCCCATGCGGTGAGAAAGCCCTACCTTTGCCAGCGCTTCCTCAATCAAACGTGGGTCACCCCCACCGGCGTATCTCAACCCAAGCTCGACGTTGGCTTTTGCCGAAAACTGGGGTAACAGGTTGAAGGTCTGGAAGACAAACCCGATCTTCTTGCTCCTCACCATCGCCAGTTCCCGGCTGCTGAGACGACTGACCTCTTTATCTTCCAGGTAATAGCTGCCCGAAGACGGCCTGTCCAGGCAGCCGATTACATTCAGCATCGTCGTTTTACCAGAGCCGGAGGGGCCCATAATGGCCACCATCTCACCCTCCCTAATGTTCAAATCTATCCCCCTCAGCACCTTAACCTCTCTTTTCCCCATGGGATAAACCTTGGTGATATCCTGTAAACGTATCATCGTGAGCCTCCCACCCGAACACCACTACCGGGTATCATGAAGGGTCTTTGCTGACCCTGATTTGACGTCGCTGAATTTGCTGCGGTTGTTGTTGGTACAACCACTTCTTCACCCTCTGCCAGCCCTTCCGTTACCTCGGTGTACTGCCAGTTGCTTATCCCGGTCGTGATGCTGCGTATCTCAGGCATGCTGCCCTGCATCACCTGAACCTGAATGTCCCGACCGCTGCGTGTAATTGCCCCGTTTGGTACCATGAGAACATCATTGCTCTCGGCAATGATGATATTAACGGTGACGGATAGCCCTTCTCTGAGATCGGGTATCTGGAAGACCGGGATTGGCGTCGCCTCAGGGTCAGCCAATGACTGCTCCGACTGTCCCCTGCCACCAGAAAGCTGTCGTCTCTGTCCTGATTGTCCGAAAAGCTGCGGTGATTCGGCCTCAACCTTGACCTCATAGTTCACCACACCTGACTGAACGGTAGCGGTCGGCGCCAGGTGTGTCACCTCAGCAGGGAGGACAATGTTTGGAAGGGCATCCACCTGCACCGTCGCAGACCCGCCTTCCTTCACCTGGAAGATATCCTTCTCGCCAACCATGATGTCGGCTTCAAAGCGAGTGGGGTCAGCAATCTGCACTGCAATCGTGCCCTTCTTTACCTCGTCACCACCGGCAACACTCACCATGGTAATAAAACCATCAAAGGGAGCCGTGATGACCGCATTTGCCAGGTCTTCTCTGGCTTGATCCAGATCATCTTGAGCTTTCTCCAGGGCCAGTTCCGCCTTGTCCAGAGTGCTCTGAACGCTTCTTTTTGTCTGCTCCAGATTCTGCTGGGCTTTCTCCATGGTAATCAGCGCAGCCCTTGCTGTCTGGTAATTTGATACCGTTTCGGAGACATTCGTGCTACTCCAGACATCGATCGACTGCCCGCGTGATAGCTTCTCCAGGGTTACGGCCAGGTTGTTCATCGCCTTCTGATATTTCTCCATGGCATCACCATAGTCCTCGGAGCCCGGGCCTTCCGTGATTCCCTCCCTGGCTTCATCAAGCTGCCTCTGCGCCTCACTTAGAGATTCAATTGCGGCCGGAATCTCAAAGGTAAAAGTTGCGTAGGCATAGGGGTAGTTCAGCTTGTTAAAGTTGTTGGTTGCTGTCTCAAGATCATATTCGGCGGTCTTAATCTTGAACTCGCCGTCTTCCGCAGTCTCAAGATCAATATCTGCAGTTCTGACCGCTCTCTCTGCCGTCACGACTGCTTCTTCCAGGGGCGTAGCATCAAGCCTGGCGATTACCTGACCCTCTGTGACGGTTTCACCCTCCTGGACAAGCACTTCCGCCGCCGTTCCCGCCACCTTAAAAGCAAGATCCTCTTTTTTAGACAGCGTCAGATTACCGCCGGCAACGATATCCACTGTCAGGCTGCCGCGCACAACCTTGGCGACCTGAAGATCCGACGCCGTGGTTTGCCCGGTAGTGCAGCCGACAAGCGGCATCGCGATGCTGCCTGCCATCAGGATACCCAGCATTATTCTCAAGAGCTTCTTCCTCATTATTATCCCCCTCCTGTATATTGAGACTGCCGTGATACAACCATTTATTTCCCCGGATACTACAATCCTGCGAGGCTGGTTCCGGCACCTGCCCCGTCATGCGCGTATGCATGGACAATGCTTAATACGACAAGATATCCAGAAACTGTTTTTCGGAATATGAGCAGGTAACATGCTCTATCTCTAGAGACTGAGTTTCACAATAAATTCTAGATACAAATTGTTAAGGAATGATTAACAATAACGGCATGATAGGAGAATAAAGACAAAATCAGCCTAGTCTGCGAGCGGGAGAGAAAAAACAAAGCGGCTGCCTTTCCCCGGCTCGCTATAGGCTTCGATGGTGCCGCCGTGAGCCTCAACCAGGCGCCTGGCAATCGTCAGCCCCAGTCCGCTGCCACCGGTAGCCCTGGTGCGGGACTTATCCACCCGGTAAAAACGCTCGAAGATATACGGAAGACTTTCGGGAGGAATACCTTCACCCGTATCGGTGACGCTCACCTTCACCAGACCATCCTGTTTTTCGGCAGTTACCACCACGCTACCGCCGCCCCCCGTGTAGGCAATCGCATTCTCCAGAAGATTGCGTAAAACCTGGCTGATGCGCTGGGCGTCAATATTTACGAGGGGCAAATTATCGCCCACATCAGTGGAAACCATGACGCCTTTTACAGTTGCCTGAGGCTCTTTTGCAGCCACCGTTTGTTTGATAATCCCGATGATATCTTCTGTCTGGCGGTTTAGTCTCAACTCGCCCGCTTCGGCAAGGCTGATCTCCTGGAGGTCGTTAACCAGCCGTAACAGCAGGGCTGATTCTTCTTCCAGAGAGCGGATGGTATCGGTGTTTGGTTGCATCACACCATCACGGATTGCCTCAAGGTAACCCCTGATATTGGACAAAGGGGTTCTGAGTTCGTGCGCGATATCGGCAATCATATTACGCTGCACCTGCCCGGCATGTTCCAGATCACTGGCCATAGAATTGAAAGCATTGGCCATCTCCCCGATTTCACTCTTATCTTTCACCGCTACCCGTTGCGTCAGATCACCCTGCCCCAGTCGCTTGGCAGCGAGGGCAAGGGATTTAATCGGGGCAGAAATACGATGCGACAGGAGCAGGGTAAAAAAGAGGGCAAGCATAATTGCCAGTAAGGCACCCCAGAGAAGAAAACGGCTCAATGCCTGGGAGAGACTCAACGGTGAAGGGAAGTCTGCGGGCGGCTCAGGGCCAATGCCCGGCGCAGGCATGGGCATTGTTCTTTCCGGTAAAGAGGCATCTACTGAAAGTTCGGGGCTGATGTAGAGGGTACCCGCAATGTTCTCTTCCCGTAGTGGTGATAAGCGGATGCACGGAATATTGGAAGAGAAAAGCGTACCCAGAAGCTCATCCTGAGAATCAGCGACCACCATTCCACTGGCATCGGTAAGTATAATCTGCCTTCCGAGGAGACTTCCCCACTGGGCAATATAGGGTTGAATTCCATCCCAGTTCCCGCGCTGGCGATAGTAACGATACAACTCAAATCCCACACGGTTGAAGCGCACCTGCTCACTTCTTGTGCCGTACCGGTTAATTTCGCCACCGGTAGCCCGTCCAACAAAAAAGTAGACCGCACCAACAGCAACCAGGATGACAACGGTGAAGGCAATAAAGAGACGAAAACGCAGACTATGTATCACCACGCACCTCGGAGAACTTGTAGCCGGCCCCGTAAACAGTCTTGATATACGTGGGGTGAGTTGGGTCTGCCTCCAGTTTGCGGCGCAGGTTAAGGATATGAACATCAATGGTACGGTCGAAGCCTTCAAAATCATAGCCGAGCGCCTTCTCAACGAGCTGCGCCCGGCTGAAGACCCTGCCCGGTTCCCTTGCCAGTACCCCGAGCAGCTTGAACTCGACCGCCGTCAGGTTCAGGGCCTGACCGGCAAAAGACGCCTCGTGATTGAGAAAGTTCAGGGTTAGCTCACTACGCTTGATCTCATCAGGCCCACGCTCACCCGGTAAGCGCCTGAGTATTGCTCTCACCCTTGCGGCAAGCTCCTTCGGGCTGAAAGGCTTGGTGACATAGTCATCAGCCCCCAGGTTTAAACCGGCCAGCTTATCTTCGTCAGTTGTCCGGGCGGTGAGCATGATAATCGGGACGTCAGATTCTCCCCGGAGGGTGCGGCAGATTTCAAGACCGTCCATACCCGGCAGCATGAGGTCAAGAACAATCAGGTCAGGACGGCTCTCACGGGCAAGACTGAGCGCCTCAACACCATCGTAAGCCGTCAGCACCTTGTAGCCATCCCGGGTGAGGTATAGTTTGACCAGCTCAACCGTCTTGGCATCATCATCAACAATCAGAATTCTTTTTCCCGTCATCTTTTTTATCCCTGATCAAACATCTAGACAAACATACGAATATTCTGGCTCAAATTCAGAAAAACATTTTCCCGCATAACCTGATACTATAATATAGCGCAAATATTAAGGGAATGTTAAATCCAGGTATATTTTTGCCCGGTGCGGTTCCCACCTCAAATGAGGACAGGAGGGGAGATTATTCCCCTCCTGCTGTTTGTGCCCGGGTGCAAACATGAACTAGTTTGTTGCCTGTGGTAACGGTGCCATTCCCAAGCTACCAAAACCACATCCCCCACGACGGAAACCACCTCGTCCGCCAAAGCGCGGGCCAACCGGTACGTCGGGCTTTAACAGCCACCAGTCTTTGTATTGGCCAGCTTCTTCCTGGGTTATCTTCCCCTGTTCAACCAGATTGTTCAGGTAATTATCGACTGCCTCTCCCCGCATCTCGCTTTGTGCCTGGGTAAAGGCATCTTCCACTGTTTGCTGGTCAATCCCCAGAATGGTCGCAACCCTGGCGATGAGTGTCTGCCTGGAGGTCTCCTCTTCATTGTCCTGGGCAAGGACTACCCCACCCACGCTTGCCACCAGCACCACAACTGCCAGCACCGCACCAACAATGAATTTCTTGCTTCGCAACATCTCTCTTCTCCCTCCTTTCTGCTTGAATTTCTACCCGGATTGTATCAGCAAAGTATTAAAATCCTGTTAATTTTTTACCAGCAATCCAGAAACTGTTTTTCTGAATAGCTTGTAAGGATGATGCAGAAAGACCGTTGTTCTGATCTTCAAAAGAAAAACAGGTTCCCGAAGATGAGCTTCTTATCTCCCTTGTGCCCTGCCCGGTTCTTTGCATGCCTCGAACAATCAATGATGCAACTACCAGCTGTACCTCAGTCCGTACCACTGCTGGAAGGCTTCTTCCTTGAGCGCTCGTGCCATCTCCGGTTTCTCGTTCAGGAGATATTTTAGCGCTTGCCCGGATACCTTGCTGGGGTACAGGCCAATGATATAATCCTCCTCATTTGCTGAGGGGTCAGAACCCAGAAATTCCTCCCTGAGTCTGGTCACCGCCTGCGTACTGACATCACGGGAAGAAGACATATAATAGGTTGAGATCGCCAGGGGGGATGGATACGGCACCCTGGGGATAGGTATCACCCTGAGCCACTTTGAGCCGCCACGATACTGATAGGCAACCGCCGCCGCACTGCCGGGGCCCCGGTTGGTAAAGATAACCTTGAGTCTTTCGATACACCGCCTGCGCTCCTCGCGGTCTAAAAATTCGGTCACCGTATCCCGGCTGAAGCCTTCCTTCTCAAGCGCTTCCAGAAGTCTTTCCGTTCGCAGGTAAGCACGCGGGTTACCGATATGGCACAGCAGCCCGCGGACAAGTATCTCCATCTCAGGCTGCCTGATAACCTTTTCGTAAAGCTCAAAAAATTTCTGGCTGAATTCCTCCGCCCTGGCGGTATGAGAGTAGCGTAAGCTGCCTGCGGCATTTTTGATAACACCAACGGAGACAAGCTTCGCAATTGCCAGAGTGACCCGTGTTTGACTCTCCCCGATAGCTGTGATAACATCGTCAGCAGTCGCCGACTTGCCACAATCTCTCAGATATTTTAGGACTTTAAGCAGGGTTGGTGTCTCAGTCATATTTCGTCACGGAGGAAAAGATCAGTGTTCGCCGACTCCCTTCCGCAACAATCTTATAATAATAAAAAGATGCACGCAAGCTTTGACATGGATGGTTACCAGCCTTTACCTGTGGCTTATCAGCTACGCGGCTCCATACTGCGCCGTCTAAAATCCGGGCTTCCCGTGCTGCCCGCAATTGACGGACGGGAGGAAACCAAGGCCGATGTAATCCGGGCGCTTCTCTCCGGGGCGCATCCGTATCTTGTCTCCGAAGAAGGCACCGGGAAAACAAGGCTGGCACGCTCACTCACCGGACTTCTCCCGCCGATACCGTTTATCGCCGGCTGTCCCTACCACGACGACCCGAAGTGGCCCAAAGACCTGCTCTGTCCCCGGTGCCGCGCAAGCAAAGACCCGGTGCAGGAGTTCGGCATTGATTTTATTCCCGGCGCCAGGAGATTCTCCCGGATTCAGGGCAACGAGTACACCAATGAGGCAAAGCTGCTGGGACTGAAGGACATCCAGGCGATCGCTCACGGCAAAAGCCCGCAGGACCCTGAGGTTTTTACCGGCACCGGCGTCTTCAAGGCAAACCGCGGTATCCTGTTTGTTGATGA
The DNA here is from genome assembly GCA_043818655.1 of Chloroflexota bacterium. Classification (GTDB taxonomy): domain Bacteria; phylum Chloroflexota; class Dehalococcoidia; order Dehalococcoidales; family JAZDNC01; genus JBDRFO01. Next base: position 2,304 of record JBDRFO010000091.1, on the reverse strand, counting down.
AATGCCGGCGATCAGAACCAAGGTTCAGGTGCTCTTTCACCCCATTCTTGAGGAGAAAAAGGCAATACTGGAGGAATACAACTGGGAGCATCCGTTAGACCTGGTACTCGTCGCAACCGGCAACCCTAAAGGATACAGCCACGTCAATGAAATCCCCCGCCCGCTTCTGGATCGGCTTGAGCTTATCTATATGGCGCTACCGGAAGAAACCGTCGAGCGAGAGATTATCCTTAAGGAGTCTTTCCGGACAAAAATGACGGGTGATAACCATCAGGAAGATGAGCAGACCGGCTATCCCACGCTTCAGGATATTGCCAGAACCGCCGCCGTGCCCTGGTGGATTATGGATGTGGTCAATAAGGCGGTGCGGTACAGCCGGAAATGTCCTCACGTGGAGAATAAAGTCAGCATCAGGGCAACCACCCGTTCCCTGGAGCATACTTATGCCAGCGTGGAGATTGAGCAGGGCATGGTTGCCGGATTGCGCCAGGCGTATTACGGAATGAGACTGGCACTGCGCGGGCGTCTGGAGCTGAGGGCCGACCTCGTGGACTTTGATGATCCGGGGAAGACAGCGCAGCTTACGGACGGGCTTATCGCCGACTTTATCTGGAATGTTTTCGAGGATATCAAAGACCAGCCACTCTCCCTTCATGATACGGACTGGAAAAAGCTGGGGACTGAGCTTGACTCGCTTCTCTCCGGTGCGATGAACTTGCCTGCCGGCAGGCTTCCCGGTGCTGTTATGTCCCGGTATGAGGAGCTGAAGAAAAGCATCGATGTGCTCCGGAAGATGGCGGAGGACAGGGTAAACATGAAGCTGGCGAACGAGACGGAGAAAAAGCTCTATGACAGCGTAGACCCCCCACTTGCTGAAGAGTGTAACTATTCCGCCATGGAGTTTCTGGCCAATATCTGTGTTCATCTGGGCATGCTGGATGAGACGAAAGTTGGGCAGGTCTTTCTTGCCCGCAAGTTCAAGAGCTAGCGATGGAATGTCAGTATTGCACCCGGTGTCAGCTTGCTTCGGATGGTGATTTCTTAAGGGAGATTGCCCGCTCGGAGAAGCGCTCGCTTCAGGATGTCCTGGGACAGGCACAGCAGGCAAAAGGCACCTCGGTTCAATCCGGTGCCAGCAAGTTTCGCGACCAGCGCATGGAGGAAGCGGAAGAGCTGCTTGAACAGTACGAGGCAGAGCTGAAACAAAGTGACGAAGAAGCCTCATACGAAGCGGTGGATAACATCTTCAACGGTAAAAGTGTTGACCAGCTTGCCGAAAAGATGCTCCGTGATGAGAGCCGGCAGAAACTGATTGATGACATTCAGGAGCTTAAGTGGCAGCCTCAGGAGATTACGGAAGAGGACATGAAACGTTCCCTGGAGGAATACGAAAAACAGGGATACATCGAAATCAAGCACGGCAAGATCAGGATAACCTCAAAGGGGGCAAAAAAGCTCGCCACAGGCGCACTGGAAAGAATCCTCTGCAGTCTTGAGGCAAGGAAAGAAGTCGGCACGCGCCCGACCGGGAAAACAGGCTTCGGTTCCGATCTGTCCCTCTATGCCAGGCCTTATGAGGTTGGGGACGACTACGCTCTCATCAATATTGAAAAGACGCTTCTGAATGCCCTGAGAAGAAGAGGTTCCTTCAACCTTATCCCTCAGGACTTTGAGGTTCATGAGGAGATACATCAAACAAAACTGTGTGTCGGTCTGCTCATTGATGAAAGCAGCTCCATGAAAAGCGGCGGTAAGCTGGGTGCTGCCATGGAGGCTGCCCTTGCCCTCTCGGCTCTGATCAGCAAAGAGCCGCAGGATTCCCTTAAGGTTTTTGTCTTCTCGGAAGAAGTCAAACAGATACCCGCCTGGGCGATCCCCAACGAGGTTGCCAGCCACGGCGCCACGGACATCAGGGCTGCCATGCGTGCTTTCCGGCGGGCCGTAAGAAATGAGAAGGGTGAGCGGCAAGCCTATCTCATCACCGATACCGACCCCAACACTGAGGATGGCCGCTATCTGGGCTTTGAAAAAGCAATGCCCGGCGTGATCAGCGAGGCTTTACGCTATCGCCAGGAAAACATCGGACTGAATATCATCATGCTGGATGAAAGCGCAAAGCTGCGGAACCTTGCCTCCATCATGGCAAGAAAGAACCTGGGCAAGGCATTCTTCACCTCTCCGGAAGGACTGGGACGGGTGGTAGTGCGTGACTACCTGAGAGCAAGAAGAAGGTAGCAGATAAATCATGCCCGCACATTAGAGAGAAGAATACAATTTTACCCGCATTTTTACGCTGTATTCTAG
>JBDRFO010000090.1:0-8366 GCA_043818655.1 Chloroflexota bacterium | reverse complement strand
CATCCGTGCCAGCCACGACGACTGGGATAGATACATTTCGGATGGTTGGTATGGACTGATACGTTGGCTTGAAGAAAATCCCACCCACCCTGACCATGAACAGGTATTCAAGCATTTTCGTACTGACCAGGATGATTATTTGCAGTTCCAGCACCAATATATGGGTTGGGCAATGTACTGCCTCACTCCCATGAAATCTCATTCGGTATGATAGGTAGGATTGCCTGTCTGCGGTAAGATACTTAAGGATTCTTTTCCAGTAGAATTGTTATAGTCAATCCGAATCAGACACCCCTATATTGTTCAGTGGCAAATATGAATCTGCATAGGGCACAAGACGAAACAGGATGGGCTAAAAGGAGATATTAATGACAATTCTCATTCCTGTAGCCATAGTTGCATGCATTCTGGCGTGGGTTTTTCGACCAAAAAGGGGAACAATTAAGTCTCGCAGGGTTGCAGTCTTCGCGACAGTAATTCCACCTTTTATTGTAGTCATTGCTGCTCTTGTTTTCCAAATGCTGCACAATGCAACCGGAAACGCGGGGGTATCGGATATATCGAATAATTGCTTTATTGTCGGCTTAGGTCTGATAGGCGCAGCGATTTTGGCATTGATTGGCTTCGCTGTTGCGCGTAAATTTGAAATCGTTAAGGGTATCGGTTTTGGTATTAATATCGTGGTAATTCTATCCATATTAGAATTTGGTTTATTGGAATGGTTAGCCGGAGTTTAGCGAGCACTTGTTTGAGTACATACATACACATGAAAAAGCAAACAACCCCATCTCCGGTTGTGGATAGCATCAGCCGGAAGATTATCGCTCACAACCTGTCAGGAGTCGCATCGTGCATCTGAAGAAGGTTTTGTTTCACCCCGACGAATATCCCACCGGGGAGGATTATCCTTTTAACCTTGATATTTTCCGTCATGCCGAAAGCATTGCGTTTCACTCGCCGGTAACCTTTTTTATCGGGGAGAACGGAACGGGCAAGTCAACCCTGCTCAAAGCCCTGTGTCTCAGGTGCGGTGTGCACATCTGGCAGGAGACGGAGCGCCGGCGTTTTAAGTATAATCCGTACGAGGATGACCTGTATAAATATATTGATGTGCAGTGGACGGACGGTGCCGTGCCGGGGTCGTTTTTTGCCTCCCAGATTTTCAACGATTTTGCCCGTTTTCTGGACGAGGTTGCCTTCGCAACCCCGGGCATACTGGCATACTACGGGGGTGACTCACTCGTGACCCAGTCCCACGGGCAGTCTCTCATCTCCTATTTTACGGCAAGGTACCGGGTTAAGGGCATCTACTTCATGGACGAGCCGGAGACCGCCCTCTCACCGAAAAGCCAGCTGAAGCTGCTGAAGGTGCTGAAAAACATGGGGCAGGAAGGACACGCCCAGTTTATTATCGCAACCCATTCCCCGATCCTCCTTGCCTGTCCCGGAGCCGTGATTTACAGTTTTGACGACATCCCGGTAAAGCAGGTTGGCTATGAAGAGACGGAGTATTACCAGTTATATAAAGACTTTATGAACAACCGGGAAGATTATCTGGAGAGACTCTAGATAATAAGGCTGATCTTAGCACTATCTTGACTGGTCTTAAGCAGCGCGGTTATTCTGAAGAAATTATTGATAAAGTAAAGGAAATAGCAGATAATCAAACACCTTAGGTGTTTTTGTCTGCTACGAAGTCCTGTGTCACGGGGCGGCTAAGCTCTACTCCCACAGCTTCTCAAATTCTTTATCCAGCGCTTTTTCGTTTTCCTTGCCGGGGGCAAACTCAAGGTATGATTCCGCCGTGCCGTAGTCACGCGGACGGAAGGCGACGGGCATGGGTACGGCATGACCGAAGATCAGCGCCTGCTGTTTTGCCGCCAGACGCGCCAGCACCGACCTGAGCTCGCTCTTCCCTGACACGCCGGCAAGCACGCTGTCAACATCCCGCTCGTTGTCCAGGAGACAGGTTATCTTGGTGCCAAGCTGGGACATGACCTCTTCATCAATGCCGCTGGGGCGCTGGTCAATCACCAGCAGGCTGACATTATACTTGCGCATCTCGCGGGCAATGGTGCCAAAGATGGTCTGGTTTGCCAGTTGCGGGCTAAGGAATTTGTGCGCTTCCTCAATGGTGATTACCAGGGGTCTTGGTTTGCTTGAATTATCCCCGATGGCTTTCTCTGTTCTTTCGCGGTATTGATTGTAAATGCGCCGGGAAAGCAGATTTGCCACCAGAATATACTCCACAATGTTCTGGTGGCGTCCGAACTCCAGGACGACGCTTGTCCCCTTATCGAGATAGCTCAGGATGACCTCCACCGCGTTGCTTCTGGATTCATCCTCGATAAACGGCAGGCGCTTGATGGTATTCAGTCCGCGCTGCAGGTTCTGAAAAGTCGCCTCGTGGATTTTCAGGCTGTCCAGCAGCGCACCGGTTTGCTCGGCGTCGGTCAGGTTAATTGCCTCTTTTATCCAGCTTTTGCCGTACCGGCGACGCAGGCTGTAGGCCGCTTCAACCGCCAGGTCGGTCAGGTTCAGGGTCTCTCGCAGTATCGCAATATCCTCCGGCTCAATCTCGTTACAGCCGATCCTGACCACAAAATCGGGGCTTGCCCCCCTCAGGCGGGTGTTCTTCTCATCCAGTGTGAAAACCGCCACCCTGGATTGAATCATGCCCATCTGTTTCAGGCCCTTGACGGTGCCGCTGCCGCTTTCGCTGGTACCCGTCCAGCCGTACTCGTTGTGCATGTCAAAGACCAGGTTCACCGCCTTGCTCTTCTGCAGCATGCCGATGAGCAGGATGCGCGTCAGGAAGGTCTTGCCCGTACCGCTCTTCCCGAAGATGCCGTTCGAGCGTTTCGCAAACTCCTCAAGATTGAGGCAGAGCCTGGTCTCCATATCCAGCGGGCTGCCGATCCAGAAATTGCCCCCTTCCTCTTTGCCGAAGATTAGCTCCATGTCCTGCTCTTCCGCAAGGCTGACGCGGGAGAAATGGCTGGGGACGGTCTTTACCGGCTGCAGTCCGGAAGAGACGTCCATGGTGAGCATGGGTAAAACGTGGAGCGCCCCGTAGGTTACCGAGCCTGTCAGCACCTCGGTGAGAAAGGTGTCGCCTACGTCCGGTGGGTTGGCGGTCAGCGCCTCATCGGTTACCGCCAGGCTGATATCCGTGATCATCCCGAAGAAACGCCGCTTCTTTCCCGCAATGGTGACATAGCACCCCACCGCCATGTCCTCCACCGAAGCCAGTGGGTCAAGCTTGACCTCGACCCCTTTGTTCAAAGAGCCGGCAACGACAATACCCAGATGTTCACTCATTTTTCAGCCTCATCAGAATTGCCCTGAGCAGGTTGTAATCACCACGAAGCAGCGCCGTCAGCTCCTTGCCGGCGCTCACCAGGAAGCCATGCGGATTGTCATGTGCCTGGCTCATCTGCCTTAAGGCGGATGCGGTAAGCTCACCGGCATCGACAGATAAATGGCTGTTTATCAGCAGGTTAAGGAAATCAAAGGAACTGCTGAAGTCCTTTATTTCCTGATTTGAGCAGGGATAGACAAAGCCGTGTATCGCAGCGGGATAGGGTGGCAGGTAATGGTGCCGGTGGTCTCCTTCAAGGAAACCGACCGCCAGCGTGCTGAAGACGCTGCGGAGCAGCCGGGAAAGCTGGGGACTGGCGCGGTAGACGGACTCTTCATCAGGCTCATCGTATCCCCGCGCCAGGGGACGTCGTCCGGGCTCGATGCTGCTGGTCGTTGCATCACAGACAACGGCGTAAATGGGCGGGTCTCCCGTTTTCACCAGGCTGCCCAGGGGTGGAATATGGTAAAGCTCATAGCACTGGGCGATAAATCCCGTGGCTGTCGCTTCAATAACCTCGCCGGCTCTTTCCATGTCATCCTTTTAAAAGTCATCCCGATTGTCATTGCGAGCGTTAGCGAAGCAATCTCTTCGCCACGCCCGGATTTTTAAATTTATCCGTAGACTCAGTATCTTGAGATAGGCCACATTACCCGCTCATGTTCAGAAAAGTAGTTTCCGGGTAGACTGTAACCTTTCTCTTTTCTTATTCTTCCAGGGTACACTGTTCGAGTAAAACGTCTGTCTTGTAACCCTGGCATACACCCCGTATGGTGACCGTGGTGTATTTCTTAACATCACGCAGGCGCGGATCAAATGGTTCAAGATTGGCGCTGAAAACACAGCGTACACCAAATTGAAAGGAATCATCGCTGTCGCGGCTGCCGAGGATGATGTAATAGGTTTCAAAAAAGCCCCGGCTGAGAATAACCTCGCCTGTCACCGCGATGGTTTTACCCGTGTACAGTTTGTCGGCTGCTGCCATGTCTGTTTCATAGTCATTGTATAACTTGACGGCAGTTACCGTGATCGCACCGGATTCGTTTTCGGGGGCTGTGAGCGAAGGCTCAGGATTCATGAAGTTTTTGATGCCGTGCGTCCACAGCATAATCATAAGGGCTGCTCCGAACAGGATTAGCCCGATTATTCTTGTTTTAGTGATTGCCAGACCTCCTCTCTCATCACCACAGACGTTTCTATTTCTTCTTTTCTGTCTTTGGTGTCCCCTGCTTTAGGGTTTCTTTGTTCTTTTGCTTCTGAAGCTCTTCTTTTGAGGGCTTCTTGGCATTGTGTCTGCCCTTGCTTCCCATATCTTCCTCCTGTTACTGATGAGTAAATATATCACTTTTTGCAATTATTTGCTTTTATTTTACCGGCTGAACCCGCTTTGATGACAGGCTCTGTCCGGAAAAGATATTTTTGCATCCGCGTCTGCAATACGCCCTGTCTTTTGCCGTCAGGGGAAATACCGGGGGTGAGGCTGTGAAAACCTAAACCCACCTTGTTCTCTTGCTAAAGTTCTTGGCTGAGCCGGTGGTGGGTAGCTTCTCGTGAGCAAGGTATGATTCTGCCACCAGCCAGAAGTTCTCCCGGTCGGCTGTGGTGATTACTGCCTGCTCGTGTGCCTCGCTCAGGGCAACCGGATAGCCCTGCCCGCGGCGGCACTGGTCGTAAACCAGGCTGTGCACCAGCCTGAGTCTTTTTTCATCGCGGGCGACCCATTCCGGAACCTCAATCCGCGCTATTTCATCCTCCAGCTTCAGGTAGAAGAAAGAGACACGGTGTTCATCACCGTAGCGATTCCGGATGATTGATGATGTGCTCCGGAACAGATCGGAACGCTCGCCCTGGCCGAGCAGTCCGGAAAACAGCTCCCTGTCCTGGACGCCGGCGATACCATCACAGGGGTGTTTCCCCGGTGCCAGAGTTTCGCAGAAACGGTCACAGTCAGGAATGTCATGAGGGCAAAGAGCCACGCGCAGGGCATTAACGACATCGGTGCTGCGGGGAAAGCTGATATAGCTGGCAACCGCCAGATTCTTCCCGGTGCTGCCTGTACGCAGCTCTTCCATGCAGGAGAGATAACCCTGGTGCAGCAGCGCCTCGATAACAAACTCAGGGATGTCTCTCCGGGCAAGCCCCCAGAGAATGAGAGAGCCATCAAGCAAAGCCAGGGCAGAGCTACCGCCGCTTAGTTTTCCCGCAAGCTGCACCAGCTTGCGGCATTCCTCGACGCTGCGCTTGATGCCAAGAAGATAACCTTCTAACGGTTGCACACGCCCCCCGGTTCCTTCCGGTGGGGCAATAACCATATCCTCATCGCTTGAGTAGAGACGGGGGTAGCTGTCCAGGATTGCACCGGAATGCTCACCGTAGGTCAGTGTCACGGCACCGGTATTGATGAGATAGCACCTTGCCCGCCGGTGGCGGTCAACATCAATATGGGAGCCGTCAGTTGCCATGACGGTGAAATCCCGGGGGGTGGGGGGTACCGGGTAGCACCGATTCAGACCATCCCTTATTCCGGCGACGAGCCATGTTGTCTTGCCTGTGCTGGCATCGATTTTCCGGCGCAGTTCGTCAATGTGATGCGACTGGTCGTCGAAGACGGCAAGAGCCTGCTTCAGACTTCTGTCTCTTTCCTCACCGCTCTGTGCCAGTCTCTGTGCCATGCCCTCAATTTGTGGTGCTACCTTGCTCAGGTCCAGTGCCATTTTCGCTCCCACAGAATTACAGAATAGAAGTAAATAGAGTATAATCTATTTTTCACCCCGAACTCAAGCAGAAGGGAAGCCGATACGGGCAACCCTCTGCCTGTCGTTGCGGGCTTTGCCGCGTAATCTCAAACCGTGTCCGGGACTGCTTCGTTCCACCATTAAGCAGAGCCGGGTGAGCTGTAAAACAATCTCGATTTGGCTTTACGGGAAGGTAATGTTAAAATACCGCCATGTTTCCTGCTTTACTCAGCCTGATTGTCATCTCTTTTACCGGCGTCATGATGCCGGGGCCGATGTTTGCCGTGACGTTGACCCGGAGCTACAAATCGCCCTGGGCCGGGCCCCTGGTGGCGCTGGGTCATGCTGTGGTTGAAGTCCCTCTCATCCTGCTCATCTACTTCGGTTTTGCCGGGCTGTTTCAACATAACCTGGTACAGATTAGCTTGAGCATACTTGGCGGCGGCATGGTCATCTGGCTTGGCGTCAGCATGTTCCGTGCCCGCAATGCGGTGGTGGATGAAGGCAGGGAGATGTCCGGTAACGCCTTCACTGCCGGGATCATGATGAGCGGTCTTAACCCCTTCTTCCTTTTGTGGTGGGTGACGGTCGGTAGTCTGCTCATCATGCGTTTTTCTTCATACGGCTTGATAGGACTGACGCTGTTTATCCTTGCGCACTGGCTCTGCGACTTTATCTGGTTGTCGTTTGTCTCTACCCTGGTGTACAGAACCCATGCCTTCTGGGGCAGGAAATTTCAGGAATGGCTCTTTATCGCCTGCAGCCTGCTGCTGCTCGTTTTTGGCGGCTGGTTTCTGGTATCCGGCATAAAGCTGATGATTTAAAGCTACCTTGCTTAAATCCCCGACCGTAAGGTCGTGGGAGGTTTATCTCTTGTTTCGTCCCCGGTATTACATCCGGCAATATTTCGTGTGGTAATAATCAGAAAAGCGCAAATATGGCTGATATGAAGGTTGGTCTCGTCTCTGACCCCGTATATCTTGAGCACGATACCGGATTGCATCCGGAGAACGGACGGCGGCTGAAGTCGGTTCTTGCTCATATTGACCGGTCTGATATAAAAGGCCGGCTGACCTTTCTTGCACCGGTTCCCGCTACCGAAGACGAGCTAATGCTGGTGCACAGACGGGCGCACATTTTGCATATCAGGCAGGTAGCCGAAGAGGGCGGCGGGTATCTTGATGCGGATACCGTCATGTCGCCTGCCTCGTATGAGGTTGCCCGCGCGGCGGCAGGCGGTGCCATGTGTGCCACCGGGGCAGTGCTGAAGGGCGAGGTAAGCAGTGCATTTGCCCTGGTGAGACCGCCGGGGCACCATGCCCTGCCCGACCGGGCGATGGGCTTCTGTCTTTTCAATAACATTGCTATTGCCACGCGGTGGGCGCTGGAGAAAGGCAGGCTGGAGCGCATTGCCGTGATTGACTTTGATGTGCACCACGGCAACGGGACACAGGAAATCTTCTACGATAACCCGCAGGTGCTCTACGTCTCCACCCACCAGTATCCCTGTTATCCCGGAACAGGCCGAATGGATGAAACCGGCAGCGGTGAAGCCGTGGGGGCGAACGTCAATATCCCCCTGCCTGCCGGCACGGGTGACGATGAGTATTACCGGGTCTATGATGAAATCGTTACCCCCGTTGTCCGCCGGTTCAGACCTGAGCTTATCATGGTCTCTGCCGGCTATGATGCCCACTGGGCTGACCATCTTGCCATGATAAGCCTGACCGTTACCGGCTTTGCCGGCATTGTCAGAAGGATTAAACAGCTTGCCGGTGACCTGTGCGGGGGAAAGGTGGTGCTGATTCTGGAAGGCGGCTATCACCCGGTAGCGCTTGCTGAATCGGTAAAGGCAACCCTTGACATCATGATGGGGAATGGCGAGATACAGGATACGATGGGCAGGCCAAAATCCGGGCTTGCCGCACCGGATATTACGCCTGTTATCCGCAGGGTTAAGGAGATACACGGGCTGGGGTGAAGCGATAACCCGCACAAAGAAGCAACTTGCGGATTTTTCTTAGCGCCATTGTTCGCATTTTGTTTAAAGCAGGTGCAGCAGAACTTTAGCCGGTTATGGAACAAAATGTTTGGTACTTACTACACTCTTGTTGTCTGTCGCTCTTTCTACAGGCTATCCAGAGATTGATTTCTCGAATCGGGGATGTCACTTACTCTGTCCCATCTCATGCCGAGTTTCTGGAGGACTTCTGAGAAATGAAGAAATCTACCGAACGGTCATTGCGAGGAGCAACAGCGACGAAGCAATC
>JBDRFO010000089.1:0-5721 GCA_043818655.1 Chloroflexota bacterium | reverse complement strand
AGCTGGGCTTTGATGACCCCGTCAGCAAATTCCACCATGGAGTGGATGATGCTTTGCGGGTGAACCAGAACGCTGATGTCTTTATAGGGCATGTCGAAAAGATGGTGGGCTTCGATTACCTCAAGCCCTTTGTTCATCAGGGTTGCGGAGTCGATGGTAATTTTTTTGCCCATGCGCCACGATGGGTGCTTCAGGGCCTGTTCCGGTGTCACCGCTGTCAGCTGGGCTTTCGTATAGCGGCGAAACGGGCCGCCCGATGCCGTCAGGATAAGCCGGTGAGGCATGTTTGCCTCTCCCTGAAGACACTGCCAGATGGCACTGTGCTCGCTATCCACCGGCAGGATGCGGGCGCCGGTTTTTCCTGCCGTCCGGAGGATGATTTCCCCGGCCATCACCAGTGCCTCCTTGCTCGCCAGTGCCACGGTTTTCCCCGCGCGGACGGCAGCCAGAGTGGGGCCAAGTCCTGACTTATCTGAGGTAGCCATCACGACGGTATCCACCTCATCAAGACTTGCGATCTCATCAATGGTTTTCCGCTGGGTACCGGTAAAGTTGCCGGGCAGCGGGCTTTCCGTGCTGGCATAAGAGATGAATTCTGGTCGGAACTCGCTTATCTGCTCCGATAGAAGTGCGAGATTATGGCCGGCGGCAAGGGCGGTAATGCTGAGTCTCTCCGGAAAAGCGCGTACCACCTCCAGCGTTTGCCTGCCGACCGAGCCGGTCGAACCCAGAACCGCAAGCCTCTGTTTCCCTGTAAAGTTGTTCATAATCTATTACATGATACAACAAATACTCGTATCTCACCACTTCATGACTTGACTTTCTGGATAGTTTCTAACCCGATGTGCAGGTATTTCACAGTTTATCCCCAAAGCCATGAAAAGGAGAAAGCTGGCGTTCTGTCATTGCGAGCGTAAGCGAAGCAATGACAGCGTGAGATGTTTCTTCATTTCTCAGACTGTCTGATGTCTCACCATTGACAGTCTATCGGGGAAGCTGGCACCTGAAGATAACCGGCAGGCAAAATTTTTCTGTACACATTGTTTGCACCGGAGGCAGTCCTCCGGTGCCGTTAACAGAGATTGTTTTATGTTGGCTTTAAATGGCTTTGTGGTGCGGACTTACCCTGAATGAGCAGTCTCTTGTTTTGTTGTGTTATGACATCTGGGCGGCAAAGAGCACATAGTAGTAAACGATGACACCGGCAAAAAGCACACTGTCAATCCGGTCAAGAAAACCACCGTGCCCCGGCAGAAAATTGCTTGAGTCCTTGACGCCCATGTTGCGTTTCAGCAGGGATTTTACCAGGTCACCGGTCTGGCCAAAGATGCTGACGGCAAGCCCCAGGAGGACTGCCTGGAAGCAGGTAAGCGGTAATGCCAGTGGTGTCGGTAGCGTGAACAGAAGGCTGGTGAGGGTGGCGCCAAACAGTCCGGCGAGCGACCCTTCCCATGTCTTGTGAGGGCTGACCTGTGGGGCAAGGTGATGCTTGCCGATTGCCCTGCCGAGAAAAAAGGCGAGTGTATCCGAAATGAAGGTTGTTGCGAAGATGTAATAAATCCAGTTCCTGCTGTCAATGCTGCTTATGGCGAGTGGCGTATGCCCGTTCCTGATTGCCACAAGATAATGCAGCAACCAGCTGATGTAGATGATACCGGCCACCATCCATACCCAGCGGCTGTAAGCCCCCTCCTTTTTTGGCTGCAGGAGGAGCAGAGTGAGAGGCAGGACGACCACTGTGGTCAGGATGAGCGGTAAGTAGATGATACTGTGACTGAAGTGGGAACTGGTAATAAAAAGGGGTGAAAAAAGCAGACCCAGGATGGTAAGAGGTTTTATCTTCAATCTGGTTACCATGCCGTAGAACTCAAAGGTACACACCAGACCCCAGATAACAGCCAGGATGGTATACCACGGCTCACCGAACCAGATGATGACCGCTAAAATGGGCAGGCCAAAGAGAGCGACGAGCAGCCTTTGTTTCAGCATGAGATTAACTCTGGGCTTGGCGTGATATCATCCCCGTTTTTTATAGCCTGCCAAAACGTCTCTGACGGCGACTGTAAGTAAGAAGTGCGGAGTCAAGTGCGGCTTTATCAAAATCGGGCCAGAAGACATCAGAGAAAAAATATTCACTATAGGCTGACTGCCAGATGAGGAAATTGCTGATGCGAAACTCACCGCCGGTGCGTATGAGCAGGTCAACATCCGGCAGACCATCGGTATAAAGATAGCGGCTGAATAACTCCTCATCGATTGCCTCCGCCGGAACGCCTTCCCTGATAAGGCGGCGGGCGGCATGCACAATATCACTGCGCCCACCATAGTTAAAGGCAAGGCTTAAAGTAATCCCGGTGTTATCCCTGGTGAGCGCGACGGCACGAGCGATAGCATTCTGCACCTGAAGGGAGATTTTGTCCAGTCCCCCCAGGTGGCGCAACCTTATGTTGCGCTTGTGAAGATCACCTGCGACCTTATCGATCCTGCTTTCCACCAGTTGCATGAGGGCTTTAACCTCATGCTGGGGGCGGTTCCAGTTCTCCGTGGAGAAGGCGAAGAAAGTGACGTATTTTATCCCGTAATCGTTGAGGTAATCTACGATGCGGAGCATGTTCTCCAGCCCTGCTTCGTGCCCCTTAATTCGGGGCAGAGACTGCTTATCCGCCCAGCGCCGGTTCCCGTCCATGATAATCGCCACATGGCCGGGTAATCTGGTGATCTCAGGGGGAAGTTCGACGGTTGCTTTCATTCCCGTAACATCCACTGCTGGCTTTGCCCCCCAAGCAGACAGGCGAATATTTTGGGCCAGATATCCTGTAAATAGTCTCTCATCGCATTGACCCGCGATTCATGTTTATCCACCTAGACCTCAAGCAGCTCTGTCTCCTTATCCTTCCCGATTTCCTCCAGCTCTTCGATCATTTTATCGGTCAGCTTCTGCAGCTGCTCCTGGGCGCGCTTGCTCTCATCCTGTGATAATTCCTTGTTTTTCTCAAGGCTCTTGAGTTCGCTGATCGCATCACGCCTGATGTTACGCAGGGCGATTTTTCTTTCTTCGACCCTTCGACGCACCGCTTTGATCATCTCCTGGCGTCTTTCCTCGCTCAGGGGTGGGATCGCCAGCCTGATCACATTGCCGTCACTTGCGGGGTTCAGACTGAGGTCGGATTTTAAAATGGCTTTTTCAATGTCATGCAGGGAGCCTTTATCCCAGGGCTGGATGACCAGCAGCATTGCTTCGGGTGCTGAGATGCCGGCGATTTGATTCAGTGGGGTGGGTACACCGTGATAATCAATCTTTAAATGAGAAACCAGGGAGGGTGATGCCCTTCCCGTACGGATCGTCGAGAGATCGGTTGCCAGCCCTTCGAGAAACGATTTCATTTTCTTCTCGGTGTCAAACAGGGTCTTGTTAATCATCTTTATTACCTACCATTGTGCCGATGTGTTCGCCGGTGGCGACACGCACGATGCTGTTTTCTGCCTGCAGGTCAAAAACGACGATGGGCAGGTTATTCCCCATGCATAGTGATAGCGCGGTCGCATCCATGACCTCAAGCCTCATGTTTAAGGCTTTCAGGTAGGAGAGTTGCTCGTACTTCCTGGCCTCAGGGTGTTTTCGCGGGTCAGCATTATAGACCCCGTCAACCTTGTTCTTGGCCATCAGCAGGACATCAGCCTTCATCTCGATTGCCCGAAGCGCTGCCGCCGTATCCGTGGTGACGTATGGATTCCCCGTGCCGCCGGAAAAGAGAACCACGCGTCCTTTTGCCAGGTGCTTGAGAGCACGGGGGATAATGTATGGTTCCGCGACCTGCGGCATGTTGATGGCGGACATCATGTGGGTTGCCACCCCGTTCCTTACCAGAACGTCCTGGAGAACCAGGGCATTTATGACCGTCGCCAGCATCCCGGCATAGTCGGCAGCAACCCTGTCCATGCCGTTAATTTCTGCTTCCGCACCGCGCCAGATATTGCCCCCACCGATGACGATACCAACAACCACCTCTGCGTCTCTTACCTGCTTTATCTGGCGGGCAATGACATCCAGAAGATGCCCATCGATGCTGAAGTCAGTTGCCGTCCCCTTGAAAGCCTCGCCGCTGAGCTTGAGCATGATCCGTTTGTATTTTGCGGTAGCCATGGTGCTCTCTTAACAGCCCAGTTCAAACCGGGCAAACTTCTTTACCCTGATATTCTCTCCCACTTTGGCGATAACCTCATTCACAACATCCTGGATGGTTTTGGTGGGGTCCTTGATATAGGCCTGAAGCAAGAGACAGGCGACCTCCGGATTTTCTTCCGCATCCTGGGGAAGCTCTTCCTTTGAGATACACAGGGGAGACATGGCGGCAACCTGCATCGCAATGTTGTGTGCCAGTTCTTTAAATTCGGCGGTACGGGCGACAAAGTCGGTCTCGCAGTTCAGTTCAACCATCGCACCGATGCGGCCCGCGATATGAATATAGGCTTCAACCAGTCCCTCCATTGTGGTACGGTTCACCTTTTTCTCTGCCTGATATATGCTGCGTTCTTTTAGAATCTGGGTGGCTTTTTCGATATCACCCTCGGCAGCAATAAGTGCGTTGCGGCAGTCCATAACCCCTGCTCCGGACTGCTCTCTCAAGACCTTTATATTAGCGGCTGGTATCTTCAAATTCTTCCCCCTTGGCAGACTCATCATCGGAGATTACATCAGCAGGCTCACTGATCTTTACCATCTCTGGGGCTTCCTTTTTCTCTTCTGGTAAGGATTCTTCTTGTGCCGGTATCGATTCTTCGATCACCGGCTGTGCCCTCTGGCTCTTGCCCTCAAGAACGGCATCAGCCATTCTGCTGCATATCAGCTTGATTGCCCTGATGGCATCATCGTTGCCGGGGACGGGATAATCGATCACCTCGGGATTGGCATTGGTATCCACCACCGCCACCACCGGGATGCCGACTCTCTTGGCTTCCGCCAGGGCAATATTCTCCTTTGTCGGGTCAATGATAAAAAGGGCTGAAGGCAGGCTGGTCATCTCTTTAAATCCGGCCATCGTGCGGTTGAGGCGGGTTCTTTCCTCTTCCAGCTTTAGTGATTCTTTCTTGGGGAGACGGGTGAAATCCCCTTTTGCCTTCTGGTCCTCCAGCCGAACCAGGTAGTCGATACGTGCCTGGATGGTTGTGAAGTTGGTTAACATCCCGCCAATCCAGCGTAAATTGACATAATACATCCCGCAGCGCTTGGCTTCTTCTTCGATTGTGATCTGTGCCTGCTTCTTGGTGCCGATAAAAAGGATATTACCGCCGTCGGCAACGGTCTGGCGGACAAAATCACAGGCTTTGTAGAGCAGCGCAGATGTTTTTTCCAGGTCAATAATGTGAATGCCGTTACGCTTGGTGAAGATGTAGTTCTTCATGTGCGGATCCCAGCGGCTGGTCTGGTGTCCAAAGTGGGCACCGGCTTCTAATAGTTGTTTTACCGTTACTGCTTCTGGCAAGGCATAAAACCCCTTTCTGAGCCTAGGTGTAAAATTAAATGTTACCTGAGCAACATTTGAATCAAAGTATATCATACCATTCAGCAGACAGCAATATTGGCACAGATGCTGTCAATGGGGAGAAACGATTGCGGTAAACGGCTACCGCTTCTTGTTTTTGAGGGAAAAGATGTTGTATAATACTCCGCATGCGTGAAGTACATATCATCCCCTGTCTTGATATTAGAGAAGGGCGGGT
>JBDRFO010000088.1:0-22418 GCA_043818655.1 Chloroflexota bacterium | reverse complement strand
ATCTTAACCTTACTCCCTTCTTCCAGCAGCTTTCGGACTGTCCTTACCTTCGCATCAAAGTCATGACCGCCAATCTTTGGCCTCAGCCTGACTTCCTTGAGTACCGAGACCTTCTGCCCCTTCCTTGCCTCACGCTCCTTTTTGGTTTGCTCATATTTGAATTTACCGTAATTCAGGAGCCGCACGACCGGAGGCACAGCTGTAGGCGCTACCTCTACCAGATCAAGGTCACTTTTCTGCGCCACCTCTCTTGCCTGGTACAGAGGCATAATGCCCAACTGCTCCCCCTTTTCCCCCACAAGGCGAACTTCCCTGGCCCTTATATTATCGTTAATTCTAAGTTGTCTAGCTATCTTTTCCTACCTTCCTTAATTAATTATGACCCACTTTTAAGGTAACTATATCAAATTCCCGGAACTCTTTCCAGTATTCTTTCTATCCACAGAGGGATATTAATACCTGTCCTTTTGGGCTCCCTCTCAAGAAACCAGCGACAGGCTTAAATCAAGCTTTCTGCCGGCAATGTTACCACTGATACCCCGAATAAAGTCGGCAATCGCCAGTGTCCCCGGCTGCTCACCGCTGCGGCACCTTACCGAAACCGTACCTGCCACAACCTCCCTGTCCCCGACCACCAGCATGAAGGGTGTCTTCTGCACCTGTGCCTCGCGGATTTTGTGGTTAACCGTCTCCGAGCGAGCATCCACCTTAACCCGAACACCCGCCTCTCTCAGGGTAGACGCCACCTTATTAGCGTATTCCAGATGGCGGTCAGCGATCGGGATGACCATCGCCTGGACCGGTGACAACCATACCGGGAAAGCACCGCCATAATGCTCGATCAGGGAAGCCATAAACCTCTCCATCGCTCCCAGCACAACACGGTGCACCATCGCCACCTGACGATCCTGTCCGTCCTCAGCCACATAAGTAACGTCAAAACGCTCCGGCAAATTGAAGTCAACCTGGGTGGTCGGCCCCTGCCACAGGCGGCCCATGGCATCCTTGAACTTAATATCTATCTTGGGCCCGTAGAAGACCCCCTCTCCGGGGTCGACCTCATAGTCAATCTTCAGGCGTTCAAGTGCGTTCCTGAGTGTCTCGGTCGCTTTCTCCCAGTTCTCCAGGGTACCGACGTACTTTTCCGGTCTCGTGGAGAGCCTTACCTCATAGTCAGAGAAACCGAATGTTTTGATCATAAACATGGTGAAATCAAGCACACCGATAACCTCATCCTCAAGCTGGTCAAAACGACAGAAGATATGGGCATCATCCTGGGTAAATCCCCTGACACGGGACAGCCCGTGCAGTGTTCCGGAGCGCTCGTAGCGGTAAACCGTGCCCAGCTCGGCATAGCGGATGGGGAGTTCACGGTAGCTCCGCTTCCTAGTTTTGTAGATTAAGATGTGACCGGGGCAGTTCATCGGTTTGATGATATACTCCTGGTTGTCTATCTCAATCGGGCTGTACATGTTCTCACGGTAGAAGCCCCAGTGCCCGCTGGTCTTCCAGAGGTCAACCCGGGAAATATGCGGGGTATAGACCAGTTCGTAGCCACGCTTGAGATGCTCTTCTTTCCAGAAAGCCTCAATAACGTGACGGATCATCGCACCCCTGGGATGCCAGAAGATAAGACCGGGGCCCGCTTCATCGTGGAGGCTGAAGAGGTCAAGCTCGATGCCGAGTTTGCGGTGGTCATTCTTTGCCGCCTCTTCAAGCTTTTTCAAATAATCCTCAAGTTCCCGCTCCGTGGCAAAGACGGTGCCGTAAATCCGCTGGAGCATGGGCTGGTGCTCATCACCGCGCCAGTATGCCCCGGCGATACTGAGCAGTTTGACTGCCCCGATCTCTCCGGTCGAATGCACATGAGGCCCACGGCACAGGTCGGTAAAATCCCCCTGCTGGTAGACAGAAACTTCAGTCTCAGCAATATCTTGGATAAGCTCAATTTTATAAGGCTGGGCGCTAAAAAGACGCTTCGCCTCTTCTTTCCCCATCATCCGGCAGGTAAAAACCTCATTCCCGGCAATTATCTCTTTCATCCGGGCTTCAATTACCGGCAGGTCATCGGGCGTCAGCGCACGCGGCAGGTCAAAGTCATAGTAAAAGCCATCCTGAATGGCGGGACCAATCGCAAATTTGGCGGTCGGGAGGATGGACTTGACCGCCGCAGCCAGGACATGAGCGGCTGAGTGCCTCATTACCTCCAGATGATTTGCCACCTCTGCCTTTTCGTCGCTATTTGGAACCATAACTGAATCCTTTCAATATATCTATTGCAGGCTATCCGAAAATCCATTTCCCGAAGCCGGGCATGTTAAGTTTCTGGATGACCTCTTAAACAAAAACCCCCGACCCTCTTCAGGGCCGAGAGGTTGAATCAAATCAAAATATCTTTTTCGCGCAATTCGATAAATAGTATCTTTCCCGTACACTTCTCCAATTAATATGATTATTATACCAGCCGCAGGGTAAAGGTGCAATTGTCTTACCTGTGAGATAATATACAAACTGATTTGCGTTATGCAACACGAGTTTGAGAAACAAAACCAGATAGCACTCAGAATTCTACTACTTTTAGTTGCTTGGCATTATCCACATTTTGTAAACCCTCTCACATTGACCGGTAACACTGTAGACCTTTACACATATGTGCTGTATCGTATTTTCTTACTTGTGGTAATTGACAATGCTTACAGGTTACTTTAGGCCCATTCGGGTTTATCACCTGCGTCTGTAACACTTTGTTTGACCTCCAAGCTAATTACGGTGTCTAGATATCGCGCTATAAGTGCATTGTTCTGGCTGATTAGCACCCTTATATCATTTAACATTTTAGTTTTATTCATCCTCGCTTCAAACACTTCCCCGTTCTGCCCCTCTTTGGCTCTCAGTACTCTATCTTTGTTTGCGGGAGAAAGCCCATCTAGAAACTCAGATGGCGTTCTCCTTAAATCATATTTTATCTTCTGCCCAAATATTGCACGCCACACCAATACTCCTAAAGAGATAAATGCCAATATAGCAACTACAATAAAAACAACCCCTACTACAGAACTTAGAAAAAAGCCAACTTGTTCCGCTAAAGACAGGGTTGTTAACTTCCGCCACTTGTCCCAATGAGGATACAAGAAAGAAACAATGAACGTGGAAAACGCAAATATGGACAACCATATTTGAATGTTATTCGCAAACATGGTTGTGCTATATACCTCACTCCATCGTTTAACGGATTTATATTGGACTTCCATTTACTTACTCCAACCATCAAGATATTCGCCGGCCAGAAGTATTCTAACTTACTCATAAAACCTCCGCAACCACTATGTAGTAGTAAGATACCCAATCCCTTCTTGACACCGATGTCATTTCTATTTACACTTATAATCGCTACAAAATAAACCTTGGGAGTCATCCGGAAACTCGCCATCTTGAGACAGAACACATTGCCTGCTCATACTCAGAAAAACAGTTTCCGGATAGCTTATAATGTCTTTGTGAGGTCAGACGCCAATGATATGTCCTGCCTGCCATAATCCAATGATTGTCGTGGAGTATCAGCAGATTGAGCTTGACTACTGCACCAGCTGCTCCGGTGTCTGGTTCGACTGCGGCGAGCTTGAACTGATGTTCGAGACGATGCAGATGGCAGATGACCGGAAAACCTGCCTGCCTGACAGTGCTGGAGAAGCCAAAACAACCGAGAAAAAACGGAAATGCCCCATCTGCGGGAAGAGGATGAAGAAGAGGCTGGTCGGCAAAAAGCCGGAGATCTTGATTGATGACTGTCCGCAGGGAGAAGGGCTATGGTTTGACGGCGGTGAGGTTGACCTGCTTCTGGCACAGCTGACACGAAAAGAACCGGCTGCCCAGAACACCGGGGAACATATCGTCTCCTTCCTCAAGGATGTCTTTCAAGCCAGAAAGTAAGCCCTAACAGAAGAAGAAACCACCATCATTTCGCAATCTATGATATAATTTCTCATTGGGTTAAACCCCTTACAGGAGGTGCTTATGCCTATTATCGGTTGGGTTATAATTGGTATTATTGTTCTTCTCATTTTCATCGCCATTGGCATGTACAACGGGCTGGTCAGACTGCGCAACGAGGTGAAGAATGCCTGGTCACAGATCGACGTCCAGCTGAAAAGAAGGTATGACCTGATCCCCAATCTGGTGGAAACCACCAAAGGCTACATGAAGCATGAACGGGAGACACTGGAGGCTGTCATTGCCACCCGGAACATGGCGGTCAGAGCAGTTGGCACAGGACCGGCAGCCCAGGCGAAAGCGGATACGGAGCTTTCCGGTGCCCTATCAAGGCTGATGGTTGTCGTCGAGCGATACCCTGACCTCAAGGCGAACCAGAACTTTCTAGCGCTCCAGGAAGAGTTGACGTCAACCGAGAACAAGATCAGCTTTTCGCGGCAGTTCTATAATGACTCGGTCCTAAAGAACAACAACCAGATTCAGTCATTCCCGTCAAATACGATTGCCGGGATGTTCAATTTCAAGCTTGCCGAGTACTTTGAGGTAACCGCCGCTGCGGAGAGGGAAGCACCAAAGGTCAGTTTCTAGCACACCCTGAGTAATTAAGTTATGTGGGAACAGATAAGGTCTAACCGAATCAAGTCTATCGTCCTGGTCGCCTTCATGGGGGCGCTCCTGCTGGCGGTGGGTGCCTTCCTCGGCTACTACTTCATCGGGAGCATTGAAGGCGGCATTATCATTGCCCTCATCGTCTGGTTTTTCATGTGGCTTATTTCCTACTTCCAGGGGGATAGCATCCTCCTGTCCATGTCCCGTGCAAAGAAAATCAGCCGCGATGACAACCCCCGTCTCTACAACGTCGTGGAGGAGATGAAGATTGCCTCGGGACTTCCCAAGATGCCCGATATCTATATTGTTGATGACCCGGCATTAAACGCTTTTGCCACTGGCCGGGATATCAACCATGCCTCGGTTGCCATTACCTCAGGGCTCCTGGAGAAACTTAACCGTGATGAACTGCAGGGTGTCATCGCTCACGAGATAGGCCATATCAAGAACCGGGATGTCCTGCTCATGGTCATTCTCTCCGTCATGATGGGCAGTATTGTAATCCTGTCCTGGTACGCCACACGCATGATGTTCTTTAGTAGCATGACCGGAGGCAGGAGTCGGAGAAAGTCAAACAGCGGCGGCGGCTCCATCCAACTGATACTGATGGTTATCGGTCTTATTCTGATGATTCTTGCCCCCATCTTCGCTCAGCTCATCTACCTTGCCGTCTCCAGAAAGAGGGAATACCTCTCCGACGCTTCATCCGCCCAGTACACCCGCTACCCCGATGGCCTCGCCTCAGCCCTGGAGAAGCTGGCAACATCAGATACCCATGTGAAAACCGCCAACAAGGCGACCGCGCCGATGTACATCTCGAACCCTTTCCAGAAAAAAGCGCTCTCTGCCGAGGCACTCACCAGCACCCATCCCCCCCTTGCCGACCGAATCCGTATTCTGCGTGCGATGTCCGGCGCTTCACTCGCTGATTATAACAACGCTTACCGCCAGGTCCACAAAGGTAGCCGCAATGTCATTCCAGCATCCGCCATCACCAGTGCCGGTAGCATGGGCATCAGGGCGGCTTCACCGGAAAAGGAAGTCATGAGCACGAAAGAACGCGCCCGGGAAACATCAAACCTGATGTGGCGTCTTGCTGACTACAAAACAATCAACTGCGACTGCGGCACCAAACTCAAGATACCGCCGGAATTCCGTAATCAGACGATCAAATGCCCGCACTGCGGACGGGTTCACTCTCTGGAAGAAGCAGCTTAGCCTGACCATGGTTTTTACACCTTGAGGGGTGTGGCTATAAATCCAGAAGTGATTTTTTGTAGCTGAACATGAAACGTGCTCCGTCTTGAGATACCGGGTTTCCGGATGACCTTTTAAGTCCTTTTTAAATTATTTGCCCGCTATTATGTTAAGTTGCCTGTAAAACAGACCGGAGATAAGCTATACTACTAACCAGCATGGAAAATCGCAGGATGCTTCTCGCAATTGGTACTGTTTGCCTCCTGGCACAGATGGCGATAACCCCTATCCCCGCTCAGGTAGCCGTCGTGCCGGTAATAGAGCTTTCTCCCGAAGAAGGTAAAATAGGCGAGTGGGTACTGGTCAGCGGCTATAACTTCGGGGTAAATACATTCATCAAGCTCTATTTCTCCAGTCAAAAGAAAGAAACAGGCAGCATCGGCAGCAATATTACCGCCTATCAATCCCTGGGGATGTTCTTCACCGACAACTCCGGGAAAATATATGAGGGTGCCAGTTTTCAGATACCCCACAGTCTCACTGATGGCGTCGACAGGGAAGAAGTCCACGGCGGCAAATACCATGTCCTGGCGACCTATTCCGGCAGTAATGTGGTAATCGCATTTGCCGTCTTCAGCATTGCCACTGCTTCCATGGAGGTAGAACCCGGAGAAGGGCTGGTCGGCAGCAAGGTCACGATCAGCGGCAAGGAGATGCGCCCTCACCAGAAGATAACGGCTTCCTATGATGGTAAATCTCTTGCTATCGACAGCGGGGATGAGATTACGGACGATAAAGGGCGGTTCTGGAGCACAATACTCATCCCGGAGAGCGCTAACGGGGAACACACCATTGCTGTTGCCGATGAATCAGGGAACAAGCCCACAGCAGATTTCACCGTAGGATCTGAGATATCATTAAGCTCAACAGCGCCGTCTATCGGCGGGATAGTTGAGATAACCGGCACCGGGTTTGGCGAGAGGAAACCATTATCCATTTACCTTGACGGCCGTCAGGTACCAGCCATGATGGCACCGGTTTATACCAGCCGCTACGGCAGTTTTCGGATCTCCTTCACCATGCCCTTCGATCTTTCGTACATCGATGGTGGCACATTCGCGTTAACCGTCTTAGATACCTCAACCGCAGCAGACGCCATGCTATCCATTTCTCCTATGACACCGATAATCAAGCTAACACCGGAGACCACGGCAGACTCACCAGGTCGTGTCGGTATGACGCTTACGGTGAACGGCGCCTGGTTCCCCGCACATGATATCGTCAGGATTACCTACGACGCACCGGGAAACCTGCTGGCAACAGTTGCGGTTAAGGATGACAGAACTTTCTCCACCCGGATCACCATCCCTCCGGGCAGCGGCAGGACACATGAAGTGACAGCTACCAGCGGGGAAACAAGCATTTCCGCCACCGTTATCATCGAACAACAGAAACCGCCGGTGCCGGTACTCACCCTGCCGGAGGCGGCACAGGCATCATGGGATACCCCGGAGCTTTACTGGAAAGGTATTGTTGACCCGGGCGGCATTACTTATACCCTCCAGATTGGGAGAGACACTGACATGAGCAGCATCCTGCTGGAGAAAGAAGGACTTATCAAGCCAAAATACAGTTTTCTGCCGGAGGAAAAGCAGCTGCTTGGCAAAAGTGGGGATCCCCGCTACTGGCGCGTCAAAGCAACAGACACGGCGGGCAACGAAAGTAAGTGGAGTGTCACAGGTGTCTTCTATGTCGGTTTCTCCTGGAGTCAAATACCGGCATGGGCACTGTACGCATGGGCAGGACTTGGTCTGCTGTTAGCCTTTTTTGTTTTCCGGTGGTTGCGGAACATATACGCGCAAAAGCAGAGGGAAGCCCTCTCTAAAAACATGTAACCACTCAACTACCAGAAAGCAGACGGCTATCATCTTCCACATTGAAGTCATCCGGCAGGTATTGCACGCACGGACCCCCCTTGCTGCGATACGGATTCCGTTCGATCATGGTTGATAAGCCAGTTTTTGCCATCTCACATTCATGTGGGAAACAACCCTGAATAATTAAAAAGTTATTCCGGCGACACATCGTGTGTTTTTTTCGGATAAACATTAAATATATCGTTGCAGCGAAGGATAATCACCAGTTAGTTCCACGATAGGTATTAACACGTATGTTGCATGGTCAGGTAAATTGATGTATAGTAAGCAAAGTTAAGTAAAGGTTACTATAAGATAGTTGAAAAGAGGAAGCGGTAAATGAGAAACATGGCTCATCCGAAAGATACGGATATCATGCTGACTTCCAGTGAAGTCGCCCGCTTGCTCGGAGTGCATGTCAACACGATCAGAAGGTGGCATAACCAGGGCATCATCAAAGCCTACCGCATTGGCTCGCGTGGTGACCGCCGCTTTCGCCAGCAGGATGTTTCCCGCTTTCTGACAGAGGGAGAGCATCATAACCCGTCAAAAGAGAGGAGCTAGCTGGAGACACCCGGGGTGATTTGATCATTCCGACAAAGACACGATACACAGATGGGAGGCAGAGGAGTGGATAAAATTAGAGTCATGGTAATTGATGAGCAAACCTTCTTTAGAGCCGGCCTCATGCAGGCATTATCTAAAGAAGCCAATTTTGAGGTCACAGAGTGTGATCCGCTACAGGATCCTGCCGGGTCAATTGAAAACACGCTAACTGATATTGTCCTTATCGGTTCTGATCTGACAACCCAGAGTGCTCTGGAGCTTAGCCGGGTAATTTCCCGTAGTTACCCCAATACTAAAGTTATCTTGATGAGTCCCAATCCCGATGACAACGAGCTTTTTCAGGCGATGAAAGCAGCGGCGGTCGCTTACCTCAACAAGAATACAAATGTGACCGAGATTGCCGATACCATCAAACGTGCCTACCGTGGTGAGTATCCCATCAATGACAGCCTGGTAGCCCGGCCGAGGGTTGCCGGAGAAGTCCTCGAGCAGTTTAAGAGCACGAAATCGCTGAGCAATAATATGGATACAATCGCCGCCTCTCTCACCCGGAGAGAAACCGAAATCCTGAATTATATTGCCAACGGCAACTCAAACAAGCAGATTGCCGATATTCTGGAGATCAGTGAGCAGACAATAAAAAACCATATCAGCTCAATCCTGCGCAAGCTCAATGCCAACGATCGGGCTCATGCCGTTGTTCTGGCCATAAGGCATGGATGGATCTCTGTCGAAGACATGCCCTGAAAAATACCATGAAAGGACAATCCAGAATTCAACTCAATAGACTGTCAGTCTGAAGTAAGAAAAGGCTACGAAAGAAGTATGAATCAAGAATTAACCAAACCTTCACCCCTGCCGGAGATAATCAGCCAGATTGCAGAATATCTTGACGGGCAGGGTTATCAAGTCACAAAAGAAGCCAAAGTCCGCGGTAAATCAGGAATACTGCATAATTTCAACCTGACGGCGACCCAGGATGATGGGTTCAGCAATTATACAATTGCCCTCAACGTCAGTACTGATACCGACCAGGAAGCACAGTTGAGCCGCGTTTTTGACTTCGCCAATATCGCCTTCGATACGGGTATTCGTGATAAAATCCTGATCACCCTTTCCAATCCCTTCCCGGAGGTAAGAGAGTTTGCCCAGAAACAGCGCTTGAGGATAATCAGGCGGGAAGAGCTAAAGACATTGCTTGCCGCAAAACCGACAAGCCCGGCAAGCACCAGCACAACCACGCAATTCAACAGAAAAGATGATCTCCTGGAAGCTTTGCGGCACCACGGATACAGGGTCGAGGAAAAAGCCAGCGTGCGCGGTCGCTCCGGGGCTGATTACACGTTTGATATCCTCGCCTACACAAACAGAGGACTGATGTCGCACAGCCTTTGCGTGGATATCATCGGCGGAAACGGGATGATCAATCTGGAGCAGGTATCCGTGTTCGATACCAAAGCCTATGATACCGGCATTGGAAATAAGGTCATCTTCGCCACGAGCAAGCTTACCCCAAAGGCAAGCCAGTTTGCCCAGCACCAGCAGATAAGGATCCTGCAATCCGATGAATCCACTCCAGAAGACACCGGGGAGAAAGAGGCAAGATATTCAATAGAAAAGCCGGCTGATACAGGAAGACCGGAGGCAGCAAAAGACACATTACTAAGAACAAGACCGCAAAAACAAAAGCCGCAACCGGAAGCCCTGCAGCTAATACCGGAGGTCATGGCAAGACGCTATAACGCTGTCCCCATCAGCATCACCGGCAACACCCTGCTCGTCGCGATGGGCAACCCCACCGATATTTTTGCCCTTGAGGCTTTTGCCGCACAAAGCAAGAAAAGAATCAGACCTGTTGCCGCCACCAGCGAAGAAGTACGGGAGTCTATCGACCAGAATTATCAAGCCTATGGTGAAATCGAGAAGCAGCTATCCCATGTTTCCATCAACAACGAGACATCCGATGAAAATCTTGCCGTCAGCGCGGCAATTGACGCCCCGCTGGCGCAGGCACTGAACCTCATCATTGAAGAAGCCGCCAAGGCACGATCTTCCGATATCCATATTGAGCCGGAAGAGAACCGCCTCAGGATAAGATTCCGCATTGACGGCACCCTTCACGATACGATGTCATTGCCGCTGAACATCCACCGCGCCCTTATCTCCCGCATTAAGATTCTGGGGCAGATGAATATTGCCGACCATTACCGTCCCCAGGACGGGCAATTCTCCGTCCAGTCCAAAGGGCGGCAACTGGACATCCGTATCGCCACAGCACCCACCGTACACGGCGAGATGGTTGCCCTGCGTCTTCTGGACAAATCCAGGGCGATGAGAAGCCTCTCCGACCTCGGGATGCTCCCGGAGAGCCTGGCAAGGTACGAAGAGATACTCAAGAACCCGTACGGGATGATCCTGGTGAGTGGCCCCACGGGGTCGGGCAAGACAACAACCCTGTATGCCTCAATCAATACCATGGATACCATAAGCAAGAATATTATTACCATCGAGGATCCGGCGGAGTACCGCTTTAAAGACATTAACCAGATCCAGGTTAACCCGCAGGCCGGCATCACCTTTGCCAGCGGACTGAGGTCGATACTGCGTCTTGACCCAAACGTGATTATGGTGGGCGAAATAAGGGACCTTGAGACAGCGAATATCGCCACGCAGGCAGCCTTAACGGGGCACCTGATGCTTTCCTCTATTCACGCCAATGACTCGGCAGGCACGATTTTCCGCCTCTTTGACCTGGGGATAGAGCCTTTCCTGATCGCCTCCGCAATTATCGGAATCGTGGCACAAAGGATGGTACGCCGCATTTGCCCTGATTGCAGTCGCCTCATCGAAGCCCCGGTCGTAGAACAGATCGCCTATGAAAAGGCAACCGGCGAGCGGGCAACCGAGTTCAGGTATGGCACCGGCTGCGCAACCTGCAGCTATACCGGTTACCTGGGTAGAAACGGGCTTTTTGAAATCATGAAGATCAGCGACCCTATCAGGATAATGATTGCCAGGCACTCCACCAAGAGTGAAATCCGTGATCAGGCGCTCAAAGAAGGGATGGTGCCCATGATCAAAGATGGTATGCTCAAGGTAAAAGCGGGGATTACCACACCGAGCGAGGTGCTCAACGCCGCTTATACGCAGGAGTAGGATTTTGATAGACCTCGCCCCGGATAACAAAATTAAACGACCTCCGCCAAGAGGTCAGTGCAAATCCTGCCGAAGGATATGATATAATACCAGCGAATGGTATAAAGTTTCGGATGAATTTTACACATCCTTAAAAAGCCGTAATGACATAGAGGACAGAGCATAATAAGTGGACTACTCGTACGTTGCCTATAACAGGGAAAAGAAAATAGTCAGGGGCAAGCTTTCTGCCCCGAATGAAGAGGCGGCTGCACATATTCTTAGCTACAGTGGTTACCAGGTAGTCAACCTGAAAGCCGCCGCGCCCCTGATTAATATGAGCAAGCTTAGATCATACTTCTACCCGGTCAGCCTGCGGGAGGTTCTCGTGCTCTCACGTCAGCTTGCCCTGCTCGTGGCATCCGGTACAGATATTGTTACGTCGTTTGATCTGTTGCGGGGACAAATGAGCAATAAAACCCTGAGAGATGTAATTGGAGAGATAGTCCGTGACATCCGCGAAGGGAAATCCCTTTCCTCATCACTTGCCCGTCATCCCAGTATCTTCCCCCAGATGTACCACCGGGCAATTGCCGCCGGAGAACAGGGCGGAAACCTGGATGTAATCCTGAGGAATATGGCTGACTTCCTGGAAAGAAGCATCAACACCAAGAAAAAGATAAAAGCAGCGATGACCTATCCAATCATAATCTCCGTCATGGCAGTTGTTGTTGTTCTCATCCTCGTCACATTTGTTTTACCCAATTTTGTCAGCCTTTTTTCGGCTTTTGGCGCCAAACTCCCGTACATGACAAGGCTTCTCTTTGACATTGTCGACTGGTTTGGTAGCTATGGAACGTCTGTTATCGTCACGTTAGTCATCACTGCGGTGGCAGGCTTTATTTACACCAGGACCCCGGCAGGAAAATACCAGTGGGACAAATTATCGCTGTACCTGCCGGTCATGGGACGCATCAACCTGCTCAACGAGCTATCCTATTGCTGCCGCATTATGGCATTACTCTTCAATGTGGGGTTGCCCCTGCCGGAGATACTCAACCTGGCGATTCATAGCACGACCAACAGGTACATCGCCGAGGCACTATCCGGGGTACAGAAGGAGTTAATCCGCGGCGAAGGACTATCGCAACCGATGTCCCACAGGAAAATTTTCCTGCCGCTGATGGTGCAAATGATTGCTGTCGGCGAGGAGACAGGGCACATGGATACCACCCTCAACACCGTTGCCGAAAGCTATGAGATGGAATCTGATGACCGCACCCAGGCTGCCATCGGGATGATCCAGCCGATACTGATTACGGTTGTCGGCACGGGGGTTGCTTTTGTTGCCATCTCGCTGCTCTCTGCGATGTACGGCATTTACGGAGAGCTTGAGTTATAATCGCGAAGAGCTGCTCGAAAGAGATAAGGCGATAATACACCGTAGCTTATCTTCCGCATAATGCCCGGGGGAGAGAATGGTTGTCACAGGAGGGGAAACCAGTTCGGGAGATAACTTTCAGGAAGAAAACCGGCAGCAGGTTAACACGATACCCGTGATTTGATAAAAAGGCATGTTACATGATATAGATTTGCGCAGGGCGTATCAAAATGAAAAAGTTAGTCGGGCGACACGAAAAAGGGTTAGGTCTCATCGAGGTGCTCATCTCTGTAGCCATCCTCGGGGCGGTCGCGGTCTGCTTTTTGACAGCTAACTCCCTTTCTTATACGATCATTTTCAAGGCGACCGAAAAATCGATCAGTCATGCACTTGCCCAGATAAAAATGGAAGACATCAAAAGCCCCGTGGAAACTACTTTTGATTATTCATCGCCTTATGATTATGAAAATCCGGTTTACCTGGACTGTAACCCCGCTAATGGCTATAATGATGATTACCCCGGTTACTATTTCTCCGTCGATGTTGATCTGCTCTCCGTCGGAAACCCGGCGGGGGATGAGATACAGAAGTTGACCGTAAGTATCAAGCACTATGACAGTCTTATTTTTACCCTGGAAGATTTCAAGGTGAACAGATAAGAAAACAAACAGGAATGTCCTCTTTGGCCAGGATTGTGGTAACATGAATTTGAAATGGCGAAAATAAGTTTCCAAACCATAACTGAATAGACCCGGTGTCATAATGAATATGTTTACAAGCAGAGCTGATTGTGCTATAATGACTGGTCTATCAGGTGGAGGTGACATATGATCTGGCATAAACTATGGGCAACAAACAGAAAACAAAAAGGGATTATGATGGCTGAGCTAATTGTTGGGCTCTTTATTACGGGCATCATCACCCTTGGTGCTTCCATGGCGGCAATCCAGGTGATCAAGAGCGCCAGGGCGACATACGCCGGGGCCAATACGGTAAGAGGGCACGTGGCTACCATAATCGGAGATCCGAGGAATCCCGATAACCCGGGTCTGATTAGAAGTGCTCAGGAAGCCCGCCCTGAGGGAGAATCACAACCAACAACACCAACTGCATATATCTATGACTCTGCCATCATTGCCACCGGCGGCAATATATATATAAGCCCGCCGAAGATGACTAGCTACACGGTTAAAGCAGAGCCGCTGAGTCCTTACGAGGGTAACATCTATGCCGACGGCGCCATCACGCTGGGGAGTAGCCATATGAGCGGCGGCGCGACAATATACGGTGATGCCACGGCTACCGGAACAATTACCTACGGCAGTATGTGCGGCGGTTCTGACATCTATGGCACCGTGACACCCAATTTGACGCCGGCGCTGGTGTTTGGCAATATAAGCGTCCTGACGTACTATAATCAGGCAATAGCTGGTGGCACGAGCGCTTCTCTGCCGCTGGATGTTAACGGCAATCTTGAGCACTCGGTATATATTACCGGCAACCTGAATATTCCAAGTAGCCAGACGGTAAAACTAAACGGATATACGGTGTATGTTAACGGCAGCATTACCATGTCCAGCCCCTCGGGGATTCAGGGTCCGGGGACAGTCGTTGCCAAAAATAACATCGCGTTAATTGGTAATTTGTCGAGTCAGCCCACCAACCAGGCTGAGAATATCCCGCTGATTATGTCAGCGGATGGCGGGATTACCGTCAGCGGGACCACCGGATGGGTGACGGGCGTTATCTATGCAACGAATGGCACGGTCACGTTATCTTCTAACAGCAGGGTGTATGGTTCGGTAATCGGGAAGAGTATTACGAACTCAAGCAGCGGCATGATTGTTTACCCCACAGCGCTCCGGAGCCGCTCTTAAATGACACTTTAGTCAATGCGGTAAGGTATAAAATATAAAATAAGCTGAATCAATGGTGCGGCAGCCTTAAGTAAACGGGGTGTTCCGGGAATTAACACCCCGTTCCTGATACAAGAGAGCCAGATAATGATGATAAGAGCCTTCAAATCTTTTCTGAATGAACGTAAGGGGCAGGCACTAATCGGGGTGCTTGTCCTGCTGGTAGCGGGAGGAATAACGGTGACACCCTTCCTCTATCTGGCCTCCATCTCAATCAAATACGTGCAGATTGCGGGAGACCGGCTCTGTGAGTTCTACGGTGCCGATGCCGGCATTGAGTACGGACTGTGGAAAATAGTAACCGAAGTCACTCCCAATGGTTTGCATGATGTCTATGCCGCAGAGGGGGAAATCAACGGCAGGGTGGTAACCGTCTATATTAGCGGGTCGAACCCTGATTTCACGATCGAAGCCGCATCAGTCCGCTCCGGGGAAAACCCTTATCAGCTCACGGCTGATGTCACGCGCAGTGGCGCATCGCCTCCCTACACAATACTCACTATCAGCGGGTGGAATTAAGACGAATATCAGATTAATCGCAGGATACCTCCATGAAAATTAGCAGAACAAGCTTGTTCATCCTCGTCATCGGTGTTCTTGCCATTGTGTTCGGCATCCTTAATTCCAGGTATTCCAGCGTTGTTAAAGAACGCGATACACTGTTTCCCAATATGATTCAGGCGCAGAAGGCTATCACCGAGATCACGGCAGAAAAGCATTCCCTTGAATCCCAGCTTGAGCAGGTGGAGGAGAAACTTGCTCAAGCCAAATCAGTATTTGAGAGAAGCGAAGAAAAATTCCCCACCTTTTTTGACAGTATTGAATACGGGAAGGAGTTATGCGATGTTGCCGAGGACTGCGCCGTAGAGGTTGTTGCCCTCAACACGTCCCAGGTCGCAGAGCTAAATGATGACAGTTTCACATACCTTATCACCAGTTTCGAAATATCGTTAAAGGGCACCGCTAACGACCTGCTTGATTACGTGCACAGGATAGCGCAAAACGACAGGTGTAACTGCACCTCTATCGATTTCATGAAAATGGACGAAAGCGGCGGGGAAGAAACCTTTCTCGAGCTTTCGCTTACGGTATACAACTACCAACGTGACTAACGATGGCAAAGAAACTGACTGTTTTTGTTGAAGATACTAATGTCAGGCTGCTCCTGTCAAACGGAAGGTTTGTCGAAAAATGGGCAAATATACTGCTTGATCCCGACATTGTCAGCGGCGGCGTTGTTCGTAACGAAGAGAAACTGGCAAGCCTTATTCAGGAGCACCTTAATCTCCTCAGGATCAGAACCAAAGGGGTCATCCTGGGACTCTCCGGCTTCAACTCATTATACCGTATCATCAGCATCCCCGATCTACCGGACACGATGCTACCTGAAGCCATAAGGCATGAGGCAGAAAGGGTAATGCCGGTATCCCTGGATGAGGTCTATCTCTCATACCAGCCGATTCCGGGGGTCACCAGTGAAAGGCGAATCTTCCTGGCCGCTTTCCCCAAGAACTCCACAGACAGCCTGATCCGCACTATAAGGAAGGCAGGGCTTCAGCCTACCGTCATGGATTTAGCCCCACTGGCAGTCAACCACACCGTTGATTTACCCAGAGCTATCGTCGTTAACGTGCGCGGGATTCAGATGGACATCACCGTTATCGTAGATATGGTGCCGCAGGTAATTCGCAGCCTGCAGCTACCAGGTGAGACAGAATCTTTGACCGAAAGATTGGCTGCCGTTGCTGAGGAGATTGAACGGACGGTGGCTTTTTATAACACCAGCCAGCCAGAGAAACCGCTGGATGATGCCGTACCGCTCCTTGTTTGCGGAGACCTCGCCGAGTTTGAAGATAGCCTGTCGCTGCTTTCCAGCCGGCTGGGCCTTCAAACATCAGTGCTGATGTCGCCACTGGAATCTCCTGCCGGATTTGATTCTTTCCGGTTCATGGTCAATATTGGCCTCGCCATCAAAAAACAATCCAACGGAAAGGGCAAGGCAGATTCCTTACTGGTCGATTTTAACGCCCTGCCTGAGATCTACCTTGTCAAGCAGGTTTCCATCATCAATATTGTAGCACCGGTCGTAATTATCGTCATCATGAGCCTGATTGTTCTCATGGCATATATGGTGCTTGGCGTTAGCGCACAAACCACGGCGCTGAACTTCCAAAAGACCACGATTCAAGGTTACACCAAGTCACTGCAATCAGAGATAACCGTAATAGCGAACAATATAAACCAGAGGGAAGAAGAGATAAAGCCATGGATCGCAAAAGCCGGTGCTCTTGAAGACAGGCTTGACGCGATCAAGGTAACACACACGCGGTTTGACGAAAATCCCCGCGAACTTGTCGGATTCATGCCGCCGACGGTAAATTTAACCTTGTTGAGCTATGCCAGTGACAGCATTACGATTACCGGCACAGGATCAGATTTAGAAGACATCTATCGCTATGCCCGAAGGATCCGGGAAACAAGCAAGTACCTGATTACCATCACCTCTTTAGAAAGAGTAGAACAGGTAGCAGAAGAAACCGATGAAGAAACAAGCGAAGTAATAGTAAGTTACAGCTTCGATTTTTCCCTCCAGGTAAGATAACCCGCCACGGAACAAACCTCGCTCCCGATTTCAAGACCCTGCTAAATACCACATCCAAACCTCAAGCCGCAAAACTCCCCGTGTCCTCAACCCAGGGTTTTCATGTTGGTGTTTTCTCATGATTTCGTGTCTCTTTGCCTGCCATTCCATTTTTTGGCAAAAAGAAAGGCCTACCACTCAGGTTTCCCCTGAGTGGTAGGCTCTCCCGGATTAACCCTGCACCATTTAGATACTGTTAGCTATCCCGAAAGATATTTTGGCATCCGAGCATAACATGTACACTGTCTCAAAATACCGGGGTTCCGGATGAATTCTAATAGCCGGAATCTGTTTGGGTTACGATCCCTGTCGAAAGCCATGTATACGTACCGTTTGTCGTTGCCTGCCGCAGGTAATTGGGAGATAAAACTTCAGCACCGGTGCCTACAGGAAGGGCAGTCCAGGTGCTGGTACCAGTAACCTCTGCCGTTACCGATGTAATGGCATTGGCAGCCATCATGGCATCCATCGCCGTCTGGACAGTGGACAGCTCAGCAAGCGCTGCCTGTGTCTGAGCATTAGCGATCATGCCAATCAGGTTAGGTGTCGCCACCGCGGCTAAAATACCCAGAATGGCAACAACCACCAGAAGCTCGACCAGGGTAAAACCCTTCTCATTGTAGTGGAACAACCTTAGAAACCTTCTCACTATTTTTTTCATTTGTCTGTATTGCCTCCTTCAAGATACATAAGATTATGCGCAGAGCAAAGTAGTATGATGGTTATCGAAATTACTCATGCTCTTTCTTCATCAGATAGGAGAATACTATACTCTTTACATATGGATGTAAATAGGTCAAACGTACTTTATCACTGAGTATTTTGACTGTTCATCAATCAAGTAACTAAATTCAGGGTGGTTTTGCTGCTTATCCTGATTGACATACTACCCTTGGGGAGTAGATGAATCTACTTACTCATGAGTATCATTTGAAATCCAACCATGATACAGAGCCAGGACAACCGCTGACGTACGATCGTTCACCCCAAGCTTCTGAAGAATACGGGCAATATGATTTCTAATCGTGTACGCGCTGAGACCGAGGGCACGTCCGATTTCTTTATTCTTTTTACCTTTGGCAATCATTGCCAGGATATCCAGTTCCCTCTGCGATAACGGCGTTGCTGTCGTTGCTGTTTCCACCTTCCCTGCGTCGTTTTGACGCTGGTTCGACAACAACTCCTCCTGATACGCCAGTTCTTCCCGGTAAATTTGCTTCTCCAGTTTTCTTCCCCGGAACCAGGTAAACAACCAGAAGACCGCTAAACCTGCAACCGCAATCGCTGCGACGATCAGAATATCGACACCCTGAAGGCTGAGCAAGACGACAGTGACCAGGATAACGCTTATTATGATCAAAGCATTGATATTGAATTTTAGCGATGCGGCTCTATCTCTCGCTATCTCACGCACCAGTGCCCTGACAGCCGCCTCATTTTGGTCTATGCCGCTTGTATCTTTTCGCACGTTTTAACTCCCAAGCATCCTCATAGGCCTTATCCTGCTTTATGGTAATTCAGCTGGTTGTCTGCCTAGTTATTTCGGGTTAATTATATCATTATTAATACCAAGCCTCCATACTTCCGCTCATTTCTTTTCGTTCAATCCCGGTTGTTTTCGCATGAATTTGCGATGGCGTAAACCAGATTATCAACCATAATTAAACAGACCCCTTATTTATAAACTTTATCTCATTGGATTGAACCCCTGAATTTGATTTGGTGACCGGGTTAAAGTATAATTACCGAGGTTACAGGCTATTATTTAAGAGCCGTGCCCGGCTATTCCGGCAGCAGCTCTTGAGGCTCTTCCATGTATTTAGAAGTCATCCAGAGACTCAGTATCGCAGGACAGAGCATATGTTATGCTCGGATGCCCAAATATCGTTTCCGGATAGCTTGTCGCGTATTCAGCCCTAGCAGAAGCAGGTAACACTGATAACATGAACGTCGGCATCTGCAAAATCAAGCTGCGCCTGCCCGAAAATCTGTCTCTTAAAGGCAAGCGACAGGTAATAAAACCCATCATTACCCGTGTGGGAAACAAGTTTAACGTTTCCGTAGCCGAAGTTTCCGATCAGGACCTCTGGCAACTCTCGACACTGGGGATAAGCTTCGTCAGCGATGACAGCCGCTTCACCAATGAGGTTCTCGCCAAAGTGGTCGACTTCATTACAAACAGCGGGTTTGACATCGAGATACTTGATTATGAGATTGAAATAATACCGGTATAATGGACTCTTCAGGATTTTTGAATCACCTGGCGAGACAGCCTTCCTACCTCGGACAGATAAGTCATATTGAGCATATCGCTCCCCAATCCGCAAGCTCTGGAGAGATGGACACCCCTCTCCCCCCACCACTTGAGAAAGCCCTTGGGAACAAAGGCTTCCTGCCACTTTATCGCCACCAGGCAACAGCCATCAATCGTGCAAGGTGCGGTCAGAACGTCATGGTTGCCACACCAAGTGCCAGCGGTAAGACCATCTGCTATAACGTTCCGGTACTGGAGCAAATACTCCGTGATCCTGAGGCCCGCGCTCTCTACCTCTACCCCACGAAAGCCTTAGCCCAGGACCAGCTACGGGGGCTGAAAGAGCTTGCCTGTCCCAATCTTATCGCCGCCGAGAAAGTCGCCATCTTTGATGGTGACACCCCTTATCGCGAACGGGCAGAGATAAGAAAGCAGGCGCGCGTGATTCTTTCCAACCCCGATATGCTCCATGTAGGTATCCTGCCCAACCACAAGCTCTGGTCACAGCTGCTGCATCACCTGAAATATGTTGTGCTGGATGAGGCTCATGCCTACCGCGGTGTTTTTGGCTCCCACGTTGCCCTGATTATGCGCCGCCTGCGCCGCCTGTGCGCTCTCTACGGCACCAGCCCGCAGTACATCCTCTGCTCGGCAACAATCGCCAACCCCGGGGAACATGCCGGGAAGCTCACAGGATTGCCGTTTGCGGTCGTCGCCAATGACGGCTCGCCCCACGGCAAAAAGGACTTCGTCTTCTGGAACCCGCCGCTATCGGACCGGGCAAAAGGGACAAGACGCAGCACCAACAGTGAGGCGGCAAGCCTTTTTACCGAGCTTGTCGGCTCTCATCTGCGCACCCTTACCTTCACCAGAACAAGAAGGCTCACCGAGCTAATCTATACCTATGCGCGGCAGAAACTGGCGGAGATTGACCCGCCTCTTGCCGCACGGATTAAACCCTACCGTGCGGGTTACCTGCCGGAGCTGCGCCGCGAGATCGAGCAGGGTCTTTTTTCCGGTGCGCTGCTGGGTGTCGTGACCACAAATGCCCTGGAGATGGGTATCAATATCGGTGACCTGGAGGCAACCGTGCTTACCGGCTATCCGGGGAGCATCGCCAGCACCTGGCAGCAGGCGGGACGCAGCGGCCGGGGTAAGGACACCTCGCTGTCTTTCCTGGTCGCCCAGGATAATCCCCTCGACCAGTACCTGATGCACCATCCGGAATTCTTCTTTGAGATGGAGTGCGAAAATGCCCTGGTTAATCCGGATAATCCCTATATCCTGAGGGCACACCTCCTGTGCGCCGCATGGGAAATAGCGCTCTCTGAGAGCGACGATAGGTTCTTTGACATGTTTCACCGGGAGATACCAAAGATGGAGCAGGAGGGCCTGCTGAAAAAACGCCGCCGGCGCTGGTATTTATCACCGGATATCGGACATCCGGCACGCGACGTTGGCATCCGCGACATCTCCGGAGAAGACTTTTCCCTGATTGAGACAAAGACAGACTCTCTGCTGGAGACGGTACCCGCCAATGTTGCCTTTTTCCAGGTATATCCCGGTGCCGTCTACCTGCACCAGGGGGAACCCTATCTTGTGACCCGGCTTGACCTGGCAGGCAAGACAGCTTACGCTGAGCCGGCATCAGTCCCCTATTACACGGAGACAAAGGAAATTACTGACCTGCGGATTACCGGTATTTTGCAACGCAAAGAGATCAGAGGGATCAAGATATTCCTGGGGGAGGTCGCCGTTACCACCACCATCACCGGCTTCAAGAAAAAGATGCCCCTCACCAGCGAGGTGATTGGTGAAGAGCCGCTGGATTTGCCCCCTTATAAATTCGCCACCGTGGCATTGTGGTTTGACTTCCCGGAAGACTCAGCACAGCTCCTGAATGATGCGGGACTGGACTTCGCCGGCGGGCTGCACGGCACGGAGCATGCCGCCATCGCCATGTTGCCGCTCTTCGCCCTTTGTGACCGTAATGACATCGGCGGCGTCTCCACACCTTACCATCCTGATACCGGCAAAGCGCAGGTCTTCATTTACGATGCCTACCCCGGCGGGATCGGTATTGCGGAGAAGGGGTTTGAACTAATCGAAGCGCTCTGGCGGGCAACACTGGGGATCGTCTCCGAATGCACCTGCGCCGACGGGTGCCCCGGCTGTATCCAGTCGCCAAAGTGCGGCAACAACAACCAGCCTCTGGACAAGCAGGCGGTAATCGTATTGCTCAGGGGGCTCACCGGCATTCCGCGAAGCACACCGGGTTCCGGGGGATGAATTTGCTGAGGTTATTGTTCAATCCGTTGTCTGTCATTGCGAGAGCACATTCGTACCTGTGGCAATCGCCACCATGGACGCATTGAGATTGCTTCGCTGACGCTCGCAATGACAGAGCGAGTGTTTGTTTCGGTGTACTTTGCCACTTCGCTTCTCGCAGCAACACTTGAAACCTACTAAAAACGAACAGGACATCACGTTCTTTCGTATGAAAAGCTGCTCAGAATGGGGTATAATACACTGATTACTCTGGGGGAGGAAGGATAAAGAATGATTAACATCGGTATCAATCCCGTCGCTTTCAGCCTGGGTCCTCTGACGATCAGGTGGTACGGCCTGATGGTGGACCTGGCTGTGATCACGATAGTCCTGTGGAGTTTAAGAGAGGTAAAGAGGGATACCCGGCTCAACTATGACATGATGCTTAACGCCGCCCTGGTGGGTGTGCCTTCAGGGATTGTTTTCTCCAAGATACTCCATATCATTGACCAGTGGGGTTACTACAGCCAGCGTCCGTTGACCC
>JBDRFO010000087.1:0-6332 GCA_043818655.1 Chloroflexota bacterium | reverse complement strand
GGGCTGCGGTACTTTTGATCATCGGTTTTTTGCCATCCTGCTTACGTTCTTTGGTAACTATATCTTCCAGGGGCTACACAGCTACCAGTAGCTCTTCACGCCTCTTTCCAGCGGTGCCGAAGGCAAAACCCACCCGTCAAGTTGCATAAAAAGGCTCCTACCAGAAACAAATAGTTTCAGTAGAAGCCTTTAAGACGTTCTCGCTAAAATATGCGCGGCTTTCCTGAACCTCAACAAAGAATGTCAGAAAAGAGAGAGCACCTCACTCCTGCCGGATAAGATGACCCCCGCAGCTTCAGCACCCTGCCCAATATTTTGCGATTCTATAGCGGCTTGTGGCACAAAGCGCAGTCTTTGTTGGTGTAATTGGTATGAGCTGCCGAAAAAGCCTTGGCACCACCTGTTCCGGTCGCATGACACTTCCGGCAATCGTCGAAACCGCTTGTTGGATGGGTCATCGGGACTGATTCAACCGGCGTAATCGTCGAAGTTGACTCTCCACCGCCACAAGCAGATAGGAGAACCATGGCAGTCATCAGCACCATGACGAGTAACGTGATGTAAAACATGAACCTGTGCTTCATTTTTGTCAATCTCCTTCCTGACCAAATCCGATGGTCAATCTTTTTCGTCCTGCTTTGCATTATATCATAGCAGGTATAAAAACAAGAGTAAATATATATTTTGGTTCTGATTATATTTAATTAAAAAGCCGGCTATTGTTGTCTCGAACTTGATTTAAAACAACCACGACTGATGAAACCAGGAAATATCGTTCCGTTCAGGGATAATTTGCCTTGCCGACAGCCAGGAATATCCAGTTTCGTTAAGATGCAGGCACCACATGAACACCCGTGATGATTCTGCTATAATTAGCTACCATGAAAGTAATACTTCGCCTCTTTGCCTCTTACCGTGAACTGGCTGGCACAGGCCGGATCGAGCTTGACCTGCCGCAGGGAACGGATATTTCGGGACTTCTGCGCACGGTGCGGCGTGATTTTTCTTCTTTTCCTGATGCTCCCGTTCATGTGGCGGTGAATACAGAATTCGTTGCCTCCGGTTATGAACTTCACGAAGGGGATGAGATTGCTTTACTCCCCCCGGTAAGCGGAGGATAAGTAAGATGATTGAATTAACGCAGGAACCCATTCGGATTGAATCGGTGATGGACAGGGTCAAACAGAATACCTGCGGTGCTGTTGTGACATTCACCGGTACGGTCAGGGATAATTTTCAGGGCAAGCGGGTGCTTTACATGGAATACGATGCCTATCCTGAGATGGCCACGAAAAAGCTTGCTGAGATTACATCAGAGATACAAACAAGGTGGGGGCTCGCAGATGTGGCGATTACCCATCGCGTTGGACGGGTGGAGATCGGCGAGGTTGTGGTCGTCATCGCCGTTGCCAGCGCCCATCGTCTTGAGGCCTTCCAGGCGTGTCAGTATGCGATTGACCGTATCAAAAAAGTTGTCCCAATCTGGAAGAAAGAGTTCTACGAAGATGGCTCATCATGGATAGATGATGAAACCAAAACAGCGTAAAAATCATTTGAAAACTCAACATGCTGAGATTGAACAGGTGACACATCCGGATTCGGGAAATCGATTTCCGGATAGCTTGTAAAAGTCATTTGGAGACTCTGCATCCTGCGGCATGACAATTTCAAGAGACATCGCAGAAATATCAGTGCCTGGATAGCCTGAAAATCACCCGTATAATGAAGATTACAGGACAGGGCAGTTTCTATACTTATGTCAGTAGTATTTCCCGCTATCATTTAGACGAGGAAATCAGTGCTGCTTGCCCGTGCGTCGTAAATGCTCCCCAAAATCTTTCATCACGTCTTCCCCCATATATCGCAGTCTGATGCCGCTCCGGGCGGAGACAACCAGCAAGCGGCAGAGAAACTCCAGGGCCTCAGTTTTTAACATTGCGGCAGCAAGCGAAGAACCCCGGCAAACGACGCCGTGGTTATCAAGGATTAATACCTCGCTGATGCGCGCCGCCGCCGCTACGGCAAGGGCTAATTCACGGCTTCCGGCATGGTCATAAGGCACCCGCTCTATCCTGCCCAGATAAGCCATTGTCTCCGGTAAAAGGTCGGGACGAAGAAGAGGCTCCTGTGAGCAGGCAATCAAGCTGGCGTAGAATGGCTGAGAGTGGATGATTGCCACAGTATTTTCCGTCACCTGATAGATGCCCCGGTGCAATCCCGACTCCATGGATGGTTGTTTCATCCCCTCCCATGTATCCTGAGAGATACGGCAAAGAACGAGGTCATCATCATTTAGTAATCCAAGATTGGAGCCGGTTGAGGAGATAAGAAAGGAATCCGGCGCTACCCTGACACTGATATTCCCGCTGCGCCCCCAGATCAGTCTTCTTTCAAATAAGGCACACCCGCACTTTTTCAAATCCTCTTTCGGTTGCAATAAAGTCTCCTTCTGTGTTACTTACATGGTGATATTGCCTTCGAAACAGTTAACCGGTGCCAAAATTATAGCGCATGAGAAACCATCCGAAAACACGATATCGCAAGATAGGGCATGTGACATGCTCAGATACGGGGAAACCGTTTCGGGACAACCTGTAATATATCTTAACACACGTACTTGACAGAAGCATACATTCCATCTATACTGATACCTGAAACTATAGAGTCCACTGCGTGAGAGGCAGGGGCAGCTTGAAAGAAGTTTAAAAATAGTTGTCGCTTGGATCGGGTACGACCGAGACGGCAGGTGCGGTAAAGTTGAACTGATGGAATGCCTTCTCCGGTTGTACTGGTGAAGGCATTTTTATTATGTAAACCTCTTGAAGAGGTGATGAAAAATGATTAAACTGGGATTCATCGGCGCCGGTACGGTCGGCACAGCTCTTGCCGTCAGGCTTCACCGCAAGGGCTACCCGGTCGTGGCTGTTTCCAGCCGCAGCCGGAGTTCTGCGGGAAGATTTGTCGGGATGGTTCCAGGCTGCCAGGTGGCCGGCCAGAACCAGGGTGCCGCTGAGGCAGCAGAGCTTGTCTTTATCACCACCCCTGATGATGTTATTGATCAGGTGGTATCCAGCATTAAATGGCACAGCGGACAGTCCGTAGTTCACTGCAGCGGCGCACTGTCAACCGATGTCCTTGCTACTGCAGAGGCTCAGGGTGCAAAAACGGGTGCCTTCCACCCGCTGCAG
The DNA here is from genome assembly GCA_043818655.1 of Chloroflexota bacterium. Lineage (GTDB taxonomy): Bacteria > Chloroflexota > Dehalococcoidia > Dehalococcoidales > JAZDNC01 > JBDRFO01. The sequence continues at coordinate 3,144 of JBDRFO010000087.1, read as the reverse complement.
ACATTTGCCGGTATCAAACAGGCAATTGACAACCTGCCGGGTTCCACCTTCGCCTTAGAAGCCAGAGAGCCACTGCTGGGAACGCTCAAGGAAATGACAGCCGCACTTGAGGGGAGTTTCATTGAGCTTGGTCCAGGTGATAAGGTGCTCTACCATGCCGCTGCGGTGATGGCATGTAATTACATGGTAACACTGGTGAAGCTGGCAACAGATTTATGGCAGACATTTAATGTCCCCGGCGAGCAGGCGACACAGGCGCTGATGCCGCTGCTGCGCGGGACACTGCACAATATTGACACTGTTGGTATCCCGCAGTGTCTTACCGGGCCGATCGCCCGGGGAGATATTGGCACAATTAAGAAGCATCTTGCCGCTCTGGAGAAAGGCGCTCCATCTCTCGTTGCAACGTACCGGGAGCTTGGTCTCAAGACCATCCCGATCGCCCTGGCAAAAGGGAGAATTAGCCAGAACCAAGCTGAGGCGCTTGAAGCAACATTTAAAGAGGGAGAAGGGACAGGCTCTTCGGAAACTGTATCCCCAAATCCAGGCGTGTAACGTACCTCGCCTCTGAATATTAGTTGATAAGATGACTTCTGGAAATAAAACCCTGAAGGAGGGGAATTGATGAGGGTAATGCTAAAAAGTAAAATCCACCGTGCCCGTGTCACCGATAACAACCTTAATTATGAAGGTAGTATCACGATTGACAGGACTCTGCTGCAGGCAGCTGATATCTTGCCTTATGAGCAGGTGCATGTCCTCAACGTCAATAATGGTGCTCGTTTTGCTACTTACGCTATCGAAGGAGAGCCGGGCAGCGGCGAGATATGTCTCAATGGTGCCGCGGCAAGACTTGCCGCAAAAGGAGATATTGTTATTATCCTTACCTATGCCCACATGGAAAATGCCAGGGCAAAGAGCTACCTGCCAACGATCGTACACGTTAACGCGCAAAATGCCATTACCGAAATTAAAAATAAGGTCGAGCCCGGAATTCCAGTCGTATAGGAGGGGGAAATGCGGACAAATATCATTAAAATAAGGGCAATGAAAGAGAAAGGTGAGAAAATTACCATGCTCACCGCCTACGACTACTCCACCGCCAAGGTTGTCGATGAGGCGGGAATACCCCTCATTCTTGTTGGTGACAGCCTGGGTATGGTGATGCTTGGCTATGACTCACCCATACCGGTAACCATGGAAGACATGATCCATCATACCAAAGCTGTTGTCAGGGGGACAAAGCAAGCCCTCATTGTTGGTGATATGCCCTTTATGACCTATCACCTCAGCGTGGAGCAGGCTATGAAGAACGCCGGTCGCTTTATTCAGGAAGCCGGTTGCCAGGCGGTCAAGCTTGAGGGTGGTGTCAATGTAGGCGACAAAATCAGGCAGATTGTATCATGCGGTATCCCGGTGATGGGACATATCGGCCTTACCCCCCAGTCGGCGAACCAGCTTGGCGGCATGAGAATACAGGGGAAAACCAGAGAGGCGGCGATCAAGCTTATCAAAGATGCCGAGGCCGTGGAAGAGGCAGGCGCTTTTGCGGTCGTTCTGGAAACCGTTCCGGCAGCCCTGGCAGCACTTATTTCCCGCAGGCTTACCATCCCCACCATCGGTATTGGTGCCGGCATCGGCTGTGACGGACAGGTGCAGGTGATTCATGACATGCTCGGACTCTACACCGATTTTGTCCCCAAGCACGCCAAGCAGTATGTTAAACTTCATGATATTATGTTAGGTGCGGTGACCGATTACCTGAATGAGGTGAAGGCAGGCACCTTCCCCACCGAGAAGCAAAGCTTCCCCATCGATGAGTCCGTCATGGCTGATCTTGAGGAAAAAGAGAAAATCGCCATAGGACAGTAATAACAAGAAATCGGAGAAGGATATTATGTCATCTCCTTTCTTAAAGGGGAAGGAACGGGGATACTTTTTCGAGGGGGCGGAGTCCCCCTCCTTCTTTAGGAGGTGAGAGGAAAAAATGAAGGTTGTTCAGACCATAGCGGAAATGAAGGCATTGCGCAGGACGTTAAAAGAGCCGGTCGGCTTCGTACCCACCATGGGCTATCTTCATGAAGGACACCTGACACTAGTAAGACGTGCAAAGGAGAATAACGCCTCGGTTATTGTCAGCATATTCGTCAACCCGACACAGTTTGGCCCTACCGATGACCTTGAGAAATACCCCCGTGACACCGAGGCCGACCTTGCCAAGCTGCAGAAGCTTGAAACCGATGTTGTCTTTATGCCCACCCCTGAGGTGATGTACCCGGAGGGTTTTAACACATGGATTACCGTGGAAAAGGTTACCAAACGTCTTGAGGGGACGATACGCCCCGGTCATTTCAAGGGGGTAGCTACCGTCGTCGCCAAGCTCTTTAATATTGTTGCACCCGATAAAGCCTATTTCGGTCAGAAAGATGCCCAGCAGGTTGTAGTAGTTAAAAAAATGGTTGCCGACCTCAATATGAACCTTGAGATAGTCGTTGTTCCCACGGTACGAGAGCCTGACGGGCTTGCCATGAGCAGTCGCAATATCTACCTATCTCCTGAAGACCGCAAAAAGGCTGTCATCCTCCACGATTCGCTTATGTTTGCCCAGAAGTTAGTATCACAGGGTGAGAAGAATGCGGAGCGTATCCGGCAGGAGATGGTAGCACTAATCAAAAAGGTAGTTCCCGAATCAGCTATTGACTACGTTTCCATCGCTGACAACACAACCCTTGATGAGCTGAATGAAATCCGTCCTCCCGCCCTCATATCCCTGGTGGTTAGATTCGGCAGGACTAGATTACTGGATAACATCGTGGTGTAACAGCGTTGTTCTGTATCTCATTCTAAGCTATAATATCCCATGTCAGCCTGCCCCTGTAGCTCAGAAGGATAGAGCAGCGGTTTCCTAAACCGCGTGTCGGGCGTTCGAATCGCCCCAGGGGTACCACTTTGTGAAGCTCTTAAAGCCTTTTAACTCGTCCAAGATTAAATGGCTTTTATGTTTTTGCTAATCCAAGGTAAGAGGTATTCAAACTCTGAGGAAGTGTTAGTTTTCATTTCATTTGACTACTTTTAGGTTGATGGGTTCTATTGATTACGGAATCCCGCTCCTCTTTATATTTACGAATACTCTCCTTGATTGTC
>JBDRFO010000086.1:0-8888 GCA_043818655.1 Chloroflexota bacterium | reverse complement strand
GCGATTCCCATGGACTCCGCCGCCGCAAAACTGGCACGCGCAATCTGGCGGTGCGTCGCCGGGTCTAACCTGTTGCTCCGGGCACCATGAGAGGCGTTCATTTCAAACCACCCTGCTTATTATAAACCGGTAAATCAGTATGTAAATAGCCAAAAAGATTTCCGCTATTTTTTTGGTGAAGTTTAGCTGTTTGGGAAAGCTAAAGAGATAACGTATCTGTTCTCTCCGTAGCCAAAGCCCTGCGATTCCATTGGTAGACGCTTGACAGTATTATCGAGTTTAAAAAGCTTGAAGCATTTGGTTGTAGCAGATTGCCGGTAAGCTTCATACACAGACGACGGGCAAGTAACATGAACAGGCATGTAATATTCTCTGCCTCTTAGTTTTGTTCCCGGACCAACACGCCAGGCTAATCGCAGACTTTTTGATTTGCTTCTTTTTGTCGAATACATACGCCACAAAAGCATAATGCACGGCTCTTCACTGACTTCAGCGATACGAATAGCCGCTGTTTGAATTGAAACTTTGAAAATGTTTGCCGTTCGTTCAATAGCATGTATCGAGAGACTAGAATCAGCTAAATATTTTCTGAAAATCACCTCAGGCATTAGAAGTTCTGTCGCTGCAATATCACATAAACGTTCCTTAGCTTTATTACGTACTCTGTCATCGCGAGAGTCTAAAGACCGATATTCTATATTATTTATGTAGTGTTCCAGCTTCAACTCACGATACAATACATGTGCGATTTCATGAGCACAAGAGAATCTCTGCCGAACCGCTGGTTCTTTTATATTCACTTTAATTACAAGCCCATCATGAAGCCTAAGTAAGATAGCGCCAACCTTTTCTAATTCTTCCCTCAAGATTCTCTTTATTCCTACTAAATGGGCATATTCTTCTGGCAAGAACGGCGGTTCATCGTTTCCTCTGTCCTCCACCAAACGGTTTAAAAGATTTCTAGCGCGCCCTATAATAAGGTTACGCGCTTGTTCGAAATAATCTTGAACTAACGACAAATAATTATCGCTTCTTTCTAAGTGGTCACAAGCCATAAACCACTTCTTAAAGTATGGCTAGAACTTGCTTAAATATGTGTATTGCTTATATTTCTCCTCTTCTTCAGAAGACGGAGGGCAGAAGAATTGTTCCACTTCGTCATCTCTTGGGGAAGCAGGTTTTCCATTTCTTCTTTCAGATGGAGACAGTTCTCGGTACAAGTCCTCACGCTGTCTGGGACTTGACACGTGATTCGGCTTACACACTACATTGTGTAGCAGGCTTTTACTGTTGTCTGATAATCTTAAGAAATTCTCTACAGGAATCCCTCGTGCAAAAAGCCAAGGGCAAAGTTGCTGTTTTAGTGTTTCAATATCCTCATTATTCAGCATTATTATACCTCCTGTTCCCCAAGGAATTCGTTAATCATGGTTTATCAATTTCTCAGGGCGCGCAGATTTCGTTCCCTTACTAACATTGTTTTTTCTTCGGCTGGTCTTTCCCCCCGGCAACAAAGATAACTGTCCGGAGGCGTGCTTTCCCGTCTCGCTTCCAACCAGGCTGTCCACGGCTTTTTTCAGGTCGGCAATATCGGCAAAGTCAAGATAGACGCTGGCAAAGCGAATGTAGGCAATGTAATCCAGCACCTTCAGTTTGTCCATCACCATGTCACCGATAACGGCTGCCGGAATCTCTGTCCTGCCCATCTGGTAAAGCCCGGATTCGATGTCATCCGCCAGCTTGTCAACAGCGCCGCTGGGCAGGGGGCGTTTTTCACATGCCTTGCGGATGCCCGTCAGGAGCTTTTCCTTGTTGAATGCCTCCCGTCTTTTGTCCTTTTTAATAACAAAAAGGCTCACCGGCTGCAGCCGCTCGTAGGTCGTAAAACGTCCGTGACAACTGAGGCACTGCCGCCTCCGGCGTATGCCGTCCCCGGCATCACGGGAGTCAATGACCCTGGAATCATCGTAACCACAAATGGGGCAGTTCATGATAAACCTACAACTTATAGTGATACGCAAGCACGATAACACAATACATGGTATCTGTCAAGCTCTTTTGTCACGTGAAAATGTGCGATTCCGGTTGTTTTTAAAATGCCCTTGAGAGGGCGGAAGGATTGCGTAGCTTAGCTCGCAATGACAGTGCGATAGACTTCTTCATTTCTCGAAGGGTATCTGAATCTCAGCATGCTGAGACAGGGCAGATTACATTTCCGATTTGAGAAATCGGTTTCGGATGGCCTGCAGGTTGGATTATGTCTCACCATCGAAAAATACCTGTACATCGTGTTAGCAACTATCCACTATAATGTAGTAGTAAGGGACAAATTCTCAAATTTACATGCTTTTTGATGTGTGCTATGATGGTATCACTTGTGTTATACTTATAAAAAATATTGATAAAGATTGAGGTTTAACTTGCGTAAGGAAAAGCTGGTCAAAGAGAAAAAAGCTGAGATAATCGGCAAATACGCTGTTCGCGAAGGAGATACCGGTTCCACTGAGGTTCAGGTTGCGCTACTTACAGGGAGGATAAAAGAGCTTACCGGACATATGGCAGCTAACCGTCACGACTTTAGTACGCAGCGTGGTCTTCTCAAGCTTGTCGGGCACCGAAGAAAGCTGCTTGCCTATCTCAGCCGGGAAAATGTTGGCAGGTATCAGCAGTTAATCAGTAGCCTCGGCTTGCGCAAGTAAAAAGGAGACGGTAAGTGGCAGATTCGGGGTCTTTTGAGTGTGAGGTTGGCGGTAGAAGCCTTGTTATAGAAACAGGAAAACTTGCGGGGCAGGCAAGCGGTGCGGTAACTGTCCGGTACGGGGAGACGGTCATTCTGGCTACCGTCGTCATCAGTAGCCAGGAGCGCGAAGGGGTAGATTTTCTACCCCTTACTGTTGATTATGAGGAGAGACTCTACGCCGTCGGTAAAATACCCGGTGGCTTTATCAGAAGGGAAGGTCGTCCCACCGAGGAGGCAGTTCTGGCGGGACGTCTTACCGACCGCACGATTCGCCCGCTTATGCCCAAGGAATGGCGGCGCGATATCCAGGTCATCATTACCGTTCTTTCGGTTGACCAGGAGAATGCCCCGGATGTTCTGGGGATTATCGGCAGTTCTGCCGCGCTTCTCATATCGGGGATGGTATTTGCCGGGCCGGTCAGTGCCGTTCATGTTGGTTACCTCAACGGCGAGCTGGTCCTGAACCCTGCCCTACCCGATATGGAAGAGAGCCTTATTGACGTGGTTGTTTCCAGCACGAGAGAGAAAGTGGTGATGCTGGAGACAGGTGCAAAGGAAGCGCCGGAGGATATTGTTCTTCAGGCGATCGCCTTCGGTCATCAGGCCAATCAGAATATCCTGGATCTTCAGGAGAAGGTTCGAGAGAAGTGGGGCAAGCCCAAGATTGAAGTCCCCGTGAGTGTGGTGAACCACGAATGTGTTGCGGCTGTTGATGCGATGGCGGCAGAAAAGGTGGCGCTGGCGCTGAAAACACCGGAGAAAGCCCGTCGCGAACAGATACTTACCGAACTCAAAAAGCAGCTTCTTACGGAACTGGGCGAGAGGTTTGGTGAGGCTGAAATCCTTCATGCTCTGGATAAAAAAACAAAGACAGAAATGAGGACAAATATTCTCAAAGACGGACGTCGGGTCAGCGGTCGCGCCCTTACCGAGATAAGACCCATTAGCTGTGCGGTTGGGATACTGCCGCGGACGCACGGATCCGCCCTGTTTACCCGTGGGCTGACCCAGGTGCTCAACATTACGACACTGGGGCCGGTCAAGAAGGAACAGCAACTGGAGGGGCTGGGACTGGAGGAAACGAAGCGCTTTATTCACCACTACAACATGCCGCCTTTTTCCACCGGTGAGGCAAAGCGCATCGGGACACCGGGACGCCGCGAGATTGGGCATGGTGCTCTTGCCGGGCGCGCCCTCTCTCCGGTAATACCCAAAGACGAGGATTTCCCTTACACATTACGGCTGGTATCAGAGGTTTTAAGCTCAAGCGGCAGCACCTCGATGGCCAGTGTCTGCTCTGGTTCCATGTCACTGATGGATGCGGGGATACCGATAACGGCGGCAGTGGCCGGTATCTCGATCGGGCTCGTGACCGGTGATGACGGTAACTATGTCCTCCTGACGGATATTGAAGGGACGGAGGATTTCAATGGTGATATGGATTTTAAGGTGGCGGGCACGAGACAGGGCATTACCGCGGTGCAGATGGATACGAAGCTCCAGGGCTTGAGCCTTGAGATTATCGAGAAAGCGGTACGCCAGGCGCGGGAAGCACGGCTTATCATCCTGGATATCATGGAGAAAACCATTGCAAAACCCCGCGCTGAGATGAGTCCTTATGCCCCCCGTATGTACAAGATCAAGATTAACCAGGACAAGATCGGTGCGGTTATCGGCAGCGGGGGTAAGACAATTCGCGCCATTTCCGAACAAACCAAGGCAACCATCGATATCGAGAATGACGGGACGGTCATCATCGGCTCGCCCGATGAGGCGGCGGCGCGCCGGACCATCAGTATTATCGAAGGACTCACCAAGGAAATAGAGGTCGGTGCCGTCTATACCGGTAGGGTAACCCGTATCATGAACTTCGGTGCGATGGTTGAGATTCTGCCCGGCAAGGAAGGGCTGATCCATATCAGTGAGCTGGCCGACTACCGCGTAAACAGGGTTGAGGATATTGTCAAGGTGGGTGATGAGGTTACGGTTCAGGTAACTGAGGTTGATAACCTCGGGCGGGTAAACCTGTCGCGGAAAGCCGTCTTCGAAAAGCAGGGGGACACGAACGGGGACAACGCTAAAACAGAGGGTACCGCAGACTACCCGTTTAAAAGTAGCCGTGATACGCGACCCCCGCGCTCCCCGCAACCCCGTTTCTCAAGGGGGAAGCGTCCCTACCAGAATGATAAAGGGGGATAAACGATGGCAATAAAAACAGTCGTCAATGGTGCCCAGGGGAAAATGGGCCAGGTGCTGGCTAATGCCTTAATGCAGGAAGAAGGAATTGAACTGGTGGGGGGTGTTGATGCACGCGCCAAGGAGGGCTTTCTTGACGCAGCTAATAAAATACCGCTTTCATCAAACCTGGAGGCGATGTTGAGCAAAGTCCATCCTGATGTGATGGCGGATTTTACCGTGGCTTCGGCGGTCTTAAACAGCGCACGTATCGCCGCAAAGCACGGTGTTAATCTGGTCATCGGAACAACCGGGCTGAAAGATGAGCAGGTCAAGGAGATTGGTGAGCTTGCCCGGGCGAATAATATTGGTGCCATGGTTGCCCCGAACTTTGCCCTGGGTGCGGTGCTCATGATGCAGATGGCAAAGCTCTGCTCCAAATATTTTGACTTTGCTGAGATTATCGAGCTTCATCATGAGCAGAAGCTTGATGCCCCCTCCGGCACCGCCCTTGTCACTGCCCGTGATATGGCAAAGGCGCGGGGAAAGCCATTCCTGCGACCTGCGGAAAAAGAGTCATGGCCCAGCCGCGGGGAGCTTGTTGACGGGATTAACGTTCACAGCGTCAGGCTGCAGGGTTTCGTGGCGCACCAGGAGGTGATCTTTGGTGGGCTGGGGCAAACACTCACCATCAGGCATGACTCGACGGGGAGAGACTCTTTTCTTCCCGGAATTATCATGACGATTAAAGAAATAGGGAAACATAAAGGGCTTGTCTATGGCCTTGACGTCCTGCTCGGTCTGTAAAAGGAGAATCCATGGGATACAAAGTAGCCCTTGTTGGCGCGACCGGCATGGTCGGCCGCGAGTTTATCAAGACCCTTGAGGAACGCCGTTTCCCGATTGATGAGATAACCTTCTATGCGTCGGAACGCTCATCGGGCAGGAAACTGCTTTTTCAGGGTATCCAGCATAGCGTCAGGGAAATTGCCCCTGACTCTTTTCAGCATGTTGATATTGCCTTTTTTGCCACGGAATCCGGTATCAGCCGCAACTTGGCGCCGGTAGCCGTTCGGTCGGGAGCCGTGGTCTGTGATGATAGCTCCGCCTTCCGTATGGATGCGAGTGTGCCCCTGGTCATCCCGGAGGTCAATCCCGAGGACATCAGGTGGCACAAGGGCATTCTCTCCAATGCCAATTGCTCGACGATTCAGATGGTGGTCGCCCTTTCCCCGTTACATAAAATCAACCCGATCAAACGCATTATTGTGGCTACTTACCAGGCAACATCGGGTTGGGGACAGGCCGCTATGGAAGAGCTTAATCGGCAGGCAGGACAGGTGCTGGCAGGGAAACCGGCGGACATCAAGATTTTCCCGCACCAGATAGCCTTCAATGTGCTGCCGGAGATAGACTCCGCCATGGATACCGGCGATACGAAAGAAGAGTGGAAAATGGCGGCGGAAACACACAAAATACTTCACGATGACAGCATTGCCATTTCGGCAAGTTGCGTTCGTGTCCCGGTGCTGGTCGGGCATAGCGAGGCGGTCTGGCTGGAGTTCGCCAATCCGATGTCCCCGGAAGAGGCACGGGAGATTCTGAGCCATGCCGCGGGGGTGAAGGTAATGGATGATATTGCAGCTCACCTTTATCCTGAACCCTGGATGGCGGCAGGTAAGGATGATGTCTATGTTGGTCGCATCCGCAAAGATACCTCCCATGCCAATGGCCTGGTCATGTGGATTGTCTCGGATAACCTGCGCAAGGGTTCGGCATTAAATACGGTTCAGATTGCAGAAGAGATGATTAAAAGAAATTGGCTGCATCCAGGAGGGTAGAAATGACAAAAATCGGACAGTTGCTGACAGCTATGGTAACACCCTTTGCTGAAGATGGGGCGGTTGATTACGGGCAGGCGCAGAAGCTTGCCCTGGCGCTCATTGCCTCCGGCAGTGACGGGGTGCTGGTCTCCGGATCGACGGGCGAGCACTCAACACTTACTCACGAGGAATCCAAGATGCTTTTCCAGAAGGTAAAGGAAGCGGTCGGAACCAAGGGGACGGTAATCGCCGGCAGCGGCTCCAATAACACTGCCGAAGGGGTGGCGCTGACGCAGGCGGCGGAGAAGGTCGGTGTGGATGCATGCTTGCTGGTTGTCCCTTATTACAACAAGCCTACCCAGGAGGGTTTGTACCAGCATTTTAAAGCCATCGCCGATAGCACGAAACTCCCCTGTATCCTTTATAATGTGCCCTCGCGCACCGTGACCAACATGACAGCGGAGACGGTGATCCGGTTAAGCAAGGTAGCGAATATCATTGGTATCAAGGAAGCCAGCGGTAACATGGAGCAAATCTCCCTGATTATCGGTGGCGTCAGCAGGAAAGACTTCATGGTCTGGAGCGGCAACGATGGTGATACCCTGCCCGTTCTGGCGCTGGGTGGCTGTGGGGTTGTCAGTGTTGCTTCGCATCTTGTCGGGAAACAGATTAAGCAGATGATTGATAGCTTTGCTGCCGGCAAGATTGACCAAGCGCGCGCGATACATCATCGCCTGTTGCCCCTGGTAAAAGCCATGTTCGTCGTGACGAACCCCATCCCGGTAAAGTATGCGGTTAACGCGGTCGGTTTCCGGGTCGGGAAACCAAGAATGCCGCTGATGGAACCGGACGAGAAATCGGCTGCCTTTATCAGGGACATACTGAAGAAACACACGATTGACTTGCCGGTCTCATAAAAGAAGCAGAGATTCTTCCCCTTTCAGAAAGCGGGAAGGAGTGAGAAAATGCCCGGTTTGAAGCCCCTTCCCGGATGGGAGGGGGCTTTTTTGGGAATGAAGTGTGGTATTTTTCTCAGATGCTTTTCTCAGATGCTATAGAATGAGCGACTTGAAGATAGACTGCTCCCTGGCGGCTCCCACGCCAATCAGGCTGATGGGACAGTCGCTCAGTTCTTCGATTCTGGAGATATAGTCCTTCGCTTTCGACGGCAAATCATCATAGTCGCGGATATCGGTTGTCGGCTCCTGCCAGCCGGGCATCTCTTCGTAGATCGGCTGACACTTTGCCAGTTCCGTAATACTCGCCGGGAAGTCATGAATCACCTTCCCGTTCAGCTTGTAACCAACACAGATCTTGAGGCTGGTAAAAACGTCCAGAATATCCAGACGGGTCAGGGCAGCGGTGGTAAAGCTGTTCACACGGGTGCTGAATCGGGAGGCGACAGCATCAAACCAGCCGCAGCGGCGCGGCCGGTTGGTGGTCGCACCGTACTCATGCCCTCTTTCCCGGATGAAGCTCCCCGTTTCATCGTCAAGCTCGGTCGGGAAAGGTCCGGCACCAACGCGGCTGCAGTAAGCCTTGAAGACACCGAGGATGATGTTGATTTTATTCGGCCCGATGCCCGCTCCCTGACAGCCTCCCGAAGCCAGGGGCGATGATGATGTCGTAAACGGGTAGGTGCCAAAGTCGGGGTCAAGCAAAGTCCCCTGTGCCCCCTCCAGAAGTATCGTCTCTCTCCGTTTCAGCGTTTTCTCCAGCATGACGGTGGTATCCAGGATGCGCGGCGCCAGCCTCTCGCCATAGTGGCAGTACTGCTGATAGACTTCATCCAGTGACAGGGGGTCGGCGTCATAGATTTTCGTCAGGATCTTGTTTTTATATTCAATGATGGGCGACAGACGCTCACGGAAGGCGTCCCTGTCCAGAAAATCACCCATTCTGATGCCAATGCGGGCTGCCTTGTCGGAGAAGACGGGCCCAATGCCTTTCCCCGTTGTCCCGACGGCTTTCCCGCCTTTTGACTTCTCTTCCAGACCGTCAAGGAGCACATGATAGGGCATGATTACATGGGCGCGGTCACTGATGTAGAGACGACTGGTGTCCACGCCGCTTTTGTGAAGTATGTCGATTTCATCAAGCAGCACGGCCGGGTTGACGGCAACACCGTTGCCGATGATGCAGGTGGTCTG
>JBDRFO010000085.1:0-3131 GCA_043818655.1 Chloroflexota bacterium | reverse complement strand
CCAAAAGCGGCGAGTTGGTCATGGAGATGAAGAAATGTCCCGGCTTCTTCCTTGACCACCCCTTCAAGCAAAGTGATGAGGAAGTGAAGTACCTGGTTGGTGAACTTGGTGAGATGGTAAGCTTTCTGGAAGAGACTTCAGGGCGCAGGATGAACTGGGATAAATTAAGTGAGATTGTGGCTGGAATGGACCGGCAGATTGAACTTTACCGTGAAATCGCCGAACTGCGCAAGAGTGTGCCGTCTCCTTTACAACCACAGGGGTTTTTACAGTTAATTACGCCTGATTATCTTTTCCCCGGTCAACCCGAGGCTATTGAGTACCTGCAGGCTCTGAAAGAGGAACTGGCTTTAATGGTGAAAGAAGGCAGAGGTGCCGTATCTCTGGAGCGGTTCCGCCTGATGAGTCTTTTCTTACCGCCAATGTATATGATACCATTTCTGCAGAAGATTTCAGAGGAATATGGGGCAGTAAGTGTTATTGAGCCCTTCTTTACCCTGTGGGGTGAGGGCAGACTCGACCCGTCAAAACCGCTGGAGAGCGTGGCTCAGAAATCATACATGTTACCCGAGATGCGCATGTTCGGTCCTATGGATGACCGGGCATTAAAAGCAATAGTCACCAGTGCCGAGCAGTATAAGGTCGACGGTGTGATTTATTACGCCGATGTCGGCTGCCGGCATAGTTGTGCCATGATTAAGCTGTTCAAGGACACTCTTAATGGGATTGATGTGCCGGTACTGACTGCAGATTGCGATGTCCTTGACCCAACGATTACTTCAAAAGAGGAGATGCGGGAGAAGCTGGAACAGTTCTTTGAACTGCTGGAAGACCGCTAGCTATTTTATTAAGTAAGACATGAAAGCTCTGGGAATAGATATAGGAAGTCTGACCACCAAGGTGGTAGCTCTGGATGGTAATGATATCATTGCTTCAGGTGTGTTTACATCCGGAGAAGACACGGAATCAAGCGCTAAAGCCGCTGTAGAGCAGACCCTGAACCAGTCAAAGCTCAGCTTTGATAATGACTGGTATATCGTTGCCACGGGAGCGGGCGGCAAGTCCATCTCTTTTAACAATCAGCAGAAAAACATGGCTACCTGCCTGGCGCGTGGTATTAATTACCTTCTCCCCTCGGTACGGATGTTAATAGACATGGGCGCCGAGAGCGGTACCGTTATCAAGGTCAACCAGCGGGGACGGCTCAGTGACTGGGCTACCCATGATAAATGCGCTGCCGGCACCGGTATGTTTCTACAGCAAATGGCGAGATTGATGCAGATGCCTCTGCAAGAGATGTCTGAGTTCTCATTTAAGGCAAAGGCAAAAGCGGATATCACCAGCACCTGTGCGGTATTTGCCGAATCAGAGGTAATATCGCATGTGCATCGCATACCCCCCACCCCGAAAGAGGAAATTGTTGCCGGTATATATCTATCCGTGGTACGCCGTGTCATGGCGCTGTGCAAGAGAACCGGTATTGAAAAAGACGTCGCCATTACCGGCGGCGTGGCTTTAAATAGAGGACTGGTCAGAATCCTCGAAGAGGAGATGGGATTTAAGGTTCTGGTATCAGAACAGCCTCAGGTCGTAGCCGCTCTCGGTGCGGCAATTATTGCCAGGGAGAATATAGAGAAGGGTATAGCGTAAGTGATAGTTGCTGGCATTGATATCGGCTCCCGTGCCGCAAAAGCGGTAATCATGAAGGATGGCACCATCCTTTCTTCAACAATCGGTGATACCGGACCGGAGAGCGTAAAGACTTCCAACATGACGATAGAGGCCGTGCTCAATGGTACGGGGCTGTCCCTCGATGATATTGAATACACGGTGGCAACCGGTTATGGCAGGGTGCTGGTACCTTTCGCCAATGAGAATGTCTCCGAGATAAGCTGTCATGCTCGTGGTATTAACTGGTACTTCCCATCAGTAAAAACGATTCTGGACATGGGAGGCCAGGACTGCAAGGCGATAAGCACCAACGGCAATGGCCAGGTTGTTAATTTTATCATGAATGACAAGTGTGCCGGCGGCACCGGCAGATTTCTGGAGATGATTGCCGATGTGCTGAATATAACGCTGGAAGAAGTTGGTGCCCTGTCGCTAAAATCAGAAAATGCTGTCCCCTTTAATACTGTCTGTGCCGTCTTTGCCAAAACAGATGCTATTAACCACCTCAGACAGGGGACAGGTAAGAGTGACATCCTGGCCGGTCTCCATGAGGCTATCGCTACCCGAAGTCTCAACCTGTTGAAACGGGTGTCTATCCAGAAGGACTTCAGCATTACCGGCGGCATTGCCAAGAATAGCGGTATGGTTGCCAAGCTGAGGGGAAAGGTAGGCTTGGAGCCCCTGCTCTGTGAAGACCCTCAGCTAGTGGGTGCGATTGGGGCTGCTCTCTTTGCTGCGGAAAAACTAAAGGGTACCAGGCTGGAGGAGATGAAAATCAATTACGGATACTCCGATGGTACCGGTGAGTATTATATCACCATTGACAACAGCCGGTGTGACGGCTGTGGCGAGTGTGTTACCGCCTGTCCGGCGGGAATTTTGGAGATTGATGATGATGGCGCCGGACGTCCCAAAGCCAGGGTGAAAGAGGATATCAGAAAGAAACTTGCCTTTTCCTGTCCGGGGTTAAAGTCCTGTGCCGGTACGCATGAATTTAACTGCCGCAGTGCTTGCCCGAAGGAAGCTATCAGTCATACCTGGTAGGGCATAAAAATACTGTAGCCGTATCTAGTGGAAAGAGGAGGTGCTGTTATGAAGTCAGGTAATGGCGGCAAGGTGGTAAGAATAGCCATTGATGCTATGGGTGGAGACCACGCTCCGGGTGAAATTGTTAAGGGGGCTGTACAGGCGGCTAAGGAGCTGGGAGTTGAGATTATTCTCGTCGGGCTTAAGGCGGATGTTGAGAAGGAGCTTGAGAATGCTGGTGCCTCCAATCTGCCGGTTCGTGTGGTCGAAGCCACTGAAACGATTGCGGATGGGGAGCAACCTGCCGTTGCCGTTCTGCGCAAGCCGAACAGCTCGATAGCACTGGCTACCCGGCTGGTAAAGGATGGCGAGGCTGATGCGATGGTCAGTGCCGGCTCTACCGGAGCCTCCATGGTCGCTGCCCTGCAGTACCT
>JBDRFO010000084.1:0-7608 GCA_043818655.1 Chloroflexota bacterium | reverse complement strand
GCCCTCTGCGCACTGCCTTCCAGCGTGACCGCGACCGGATTATCCATACGAAGGCCTTCCGCCGTCTCATGCACAAGACTCAGGTCTTCATTGCCCCTGTCGGGGATCACTATGTCACCCGTCTCACCCATACCCTTGAGGTCGCGCAAATCGCAAGAACCATCTCCCGTGCCCTCTCCCTGAACGAAGACCTCACCGAAGCCATTGCCATGGGACACGACCTGGGACACGCCCCTTTCGGGCATGTCGGGGAGGAGACGCTGAACAGTCTGTACCAGCGGGGTTTCCGGCATAATGAGCAAAGTCTCCGCGTGGTTGACCTGCTGGAAAGGGACGGAAAGGGACTCAACCTCACATGGGAGGTAAGAGACGGTATCCTTAACCACTCCAAGCCGAGGGAGAGCTTTACCGGAACGGTACGGGCATACGCGGGCACGCTTGAGGGTGAGGTGTGCCGGCTTGCTGATTGTATCGCCTACGTCAACCATGATATTGGCGATGCCGTCAGGGCAGGTCTCATCACACCATCCGATCTACCATCCGCGACAATCACGGTACTGGGGGACTCCCATTCCGCGCGTATTAATACCATGATCTGTGATGTTGTCGCTCATTCCTGGACAGTGAGCACCGGAGGCAAAGGGGCTGTCCCCACCATCAGCATGAGTCCCGCAATCCGCATAGCCACGGAAGAGCTGCGTGAATTTCTTTTTGTTCGGGTGTATAATGTCCATTCTGCAAAGGAAGATGCCAGACGGGCAAGAGAGACGCTTTGCCGCCTGTACGGGTATTTTACCCGGCATAAACTCCCGGATGACTATCTTTCTGATAACGGGGATAAAGAACAAAGGATCGTTGACTACATCGCAGGGATGACTGACCAGTTTGCCCTGAGGCAAGCGCAGGAGTTGCCCTGCTGAAGCAGGAACAATATCCAGCATATGTTTTCGGCGGGCAGGTGGGCAGAATTTAGAAATCATCCGGAAACTCATTATTGCAAGTAGGACACAGTACCTGCAGGGATTCAAAAAAATAGCTACTGGATAGCTTATCCTCTTAAGATGATATATTATTAGTGATGTTACGCAGTTTAGCTTTGTGAATCACCCGATTTCCAACTTCATTTTGCGTAACATGAGTTATTTATACAGGCGTGGCTAAAGATGGGCGTTATTGACGAAGTTAAGGAAAAGACAGACATTCTTGAGGTGGTCGGGCAGTATGTCGTCCTCACGAAAGCAGGACGCATCTTTCGCGGGCTGTGCCCTTTCCACAGCGAGAAACACGGCTCCTTTTTTGTCTACCCGGAGCAGCAAAGCTGGCACTGCTTTGGGGCTTGCGGGACGGGAGGGGATGTCTTTTCCTTCATCATGAAAAAGGAGAACATGGATTTTGGCGAGGCGCTGCGTTTTCTTGCCCGGAAGGCAGGTATTACCCTGCCGGTAAGGGCTGAGGCGGAAACCAGGGGAAAGGAAAATGAGAAGCTATACCAGATCAACCAGGAAGCGGCGCACTTTTTCCACGAGCAGCTTATTAGTTCACATCTTGCGGAGCGGGCGCGGGCTTACGTTTCCCGTCGCGGGCTGTCGTCAAAAACAGTAACCGACTTTACCCTTGGTTTCAGTCTCCCGGCATGGGACGGACTGAAGAGCCACCTGACAGGAATGGGATATGCCGAAAGCGACCTCATCAGGGTCGGCCTGCTGGTGGCGGGAGAAAACGGCAGGGTTCACGACCGCTTCCGGGGCAAGCTCATGTTTCCCATTCTTGATGCCGGGGGGCATGTGACCGGCTTCGGGGCAAGAGTCCTTGATGACTCACAGCCGAAGTATCTTAACTCACCGGAGACACCGGTATTCAGCAAGAGCGGCAACCTCTACGGCATCAACCTGGCAGCAGCTTCAATCCGCCAGAAGGATATGGCGGTGATTACCGAAGGTTATATGGATGTCATCACTGCCCACCAGAACGACTTCACGAATGTCGTGGCGGCGATGGGCACCGCCGTTTCCGACAGGCAGGCGGGCATGATAAAAAGGCTCACGCGGAACGCCGCCCTTGCCCTTGACGCTGATGCCGCCGGCGAGGAGGCAATGCTCAGGTGTGCCGCTCTGGAGAATATCATCGAGTATGAGGTAAAGGTCGTGAGGATGCCCGCAGGGAAAGACCCTGATGATGTTATCCGGGAAGACCCGGAGACATGGCAGCGGCTTTTGGATGGGGCAGAGCCCCTGATGGATTATATTCTAAACATGATTACCGGCAGGCTCGACTTAAGCCGGGCGAAAGATAAAACGCTGGCTGCGGACAGGTTGCTGCCGGTCATTGCCGATATGAAAGACACCGTGCGCCAGGCTCACTACCTGCAGAAACTGGCCGGGTTAATCAAGGTTAACGAGAAGCAACTTGAGACAGCGCTGAGCAAGAAAAAAACCAGCCGGATTACCGGTCCGTCACAGCCGGCAAGGACTGAGACCATGAGCCGCACCAGCCATCCCCTGTTCGCCAAGCCTCTTGAGGAATATTGTCTTGCTCTGCTCCTGAAACACCCCGAACTGAAGGAGATGAGCCGGGAACTCAGGGCAGAATACTTTGAGAACAGTGAGAACCGTGAAATCTATCACGTCTGGCGGCAGGGAGAGGAAAGTAATTTCAGGGATGAACTTGCCCCTGAAATTCAGGAGCACCTGGAATCGCTGATGGCGAGGGAAATACTGGATATCAGGGTGGAGGAGAAATTTACGCGGTGTTTCCTGAGACTTCAGGAAAGCTACCTTCGCAATCGCGAAAAAGGGAAAGAGGCGCTACTCGCCACAGAAGCTGAGAGCAATGGCCCTGCGGCGGAACTGACCAAACTGGGAGAGCAGGGGATAGAGGAAAGCCAGGAACTGAAGAGAATCTTTGTTGAGCGAGCCAGGCACGGTGTGGAGCCAAGGAGATAAAAATGGACTTTGCAGAATTAGAAAACCCCAGGCATAACGAAGAAGTAACGGATTTCTCCGCAACGAATAAGAACGATGAAGAGATAATCCCCGATGATAGGTTGAAAGAGGAAGA
This sequence comes from Chloroflexota bacterium, assembly GCA_043818655.1. Taxonomy (GTDB): domain Bacteria; phylum Chloroflexota; class Dehalococcoidia; order Dehalococcoidales; family JAZDNC01; genus JBDRFO01. The sequence continues at coordinate 4,551 of JBDRFO010000084.1, read as the reverse complement.
GGTTGATATTCAAGAGGAGCCGGAAGCAGAGATATCGCTTGAAGAACTGGGGGATCAGACGGTAGTGGATGACCCGGTGCGCATGTATCTGCATGAGATTGGCCGGGTACACCTTCTCTCGGCTGCTGAGGAAAAGACGCTGGCCAAGAAACTGGAGGAGGGGAAGCACCTCAGTGAAATAAAACAGAAATTTACCAAAGAGCACGGCAGACCACCCTCAGCAGGAGAGATATTCCTCACCATGCTTCAAGGGCTGGTGAAATCGGCAAATATTATCCACCTGCTCCAGAAGCAGATTGGTTTATCAGAAACAAGCAGCTTGAAAGAGACGGTTTCCAATCCCAAACTGCATGAGTGCCTTGACGGCGAGATTACACAGCAAACGATGCAGAACATAACCAGCGAAGAAAACAATTCCATCGTCGCCACAGAGCCGCATCTCATCGAGCTATGTCTTAATATGAGCCTTTTACCGGTAGAATTACTGAATATCATCGGCGATAGTGTCCCGGTATCCGAACTGGTGAACCTGATCGTGCGCAGTGATTTCATTGAAGCCGTAAACGGACTGGAAAAGACACTTGGTGTCCACATAAATAAAATCGGGAGTGAGGCAGAGAAAGCAAAGAGACACCTCACCGAGGCAAACCTGCGCCTGGTCGTGAGTGTCGCCAAGAAACACGTGGGGCGGGGCATGCCGCTCCTTGACCTGATTCAGGAAGGAAACATCGGGCTTATCAGGGCGGTGGAGAAATTTGACTACCACCGGGGTTATAAGTTCAGCACGTATGCCACCTGGTGGATACGGCAGGCAATTACCCGCGCCATCGCCGACCAGGCACGCACCATCCGCATCCCCGTGCACATGATTGAGACAATCAATAAGCTGCTCAGCACCAGCCGCCGCCTGGCTCAGGAATACGGCAGGGAGCCGACGCCAAAGGAGATCGGAGAGGAAATGGACCTGCCGCCGGAGAAAATCCGGGGCATCATCAAGCTCGCCCAGCTACCCATTTCCCTGGAGGCACCCATTGGTGAGGAGGAGGATTCCGATCTGGGCGACTTTATCGAAGACAGGAATGCCCTGCCACCCCCCGATGCCGCCTCGCGCCAGCTCCTCAAGGAGCAGATTTATAACGTCCTTTCCAGCCTCACCCCACGCGAGCAACAGGTGTTGCAGCTCAGATTCGGGCTTGAGGACGGACGCAGCCGCACCCTGGAAGAGGTGGGCAAGAAGTTCCAGGTAACCCGTGAGCGCATCCGTCAGATTGAAGCCAAAGCCCTCAGAAAGCTGAGACACCCCAGCCGCAGCCGGAAGCTGAAGGACTATCTGGAGTAGAAGAAATCTGCAATTATTTGGGGTAAGGCCTAATGTTTTTTAGCATTATGGAATGAAATAAATGCCAAATCTGCTGGGAAACTAGATATTGACAGATGCCCGCGCTGTAGCGTTGATAAACCACGTCTCTGAGAAAGTAGCATTACCGAATACTAGAGATGCTCAAAAGTGCATATATTTCATTCTTGCCTTAGGCCTGTTCCTTTTCATTCTACCTGCGCGAGTTGAGCCAGGTCTAGCCAATGCCAAACAGTAATTAGGCCATTAAAATATTGTTAACGAACGAACATTTTATAGAGAAGAAGAGTAATAGCTCTCCTTTTCTGTTAAAATATACCAGTATTATTACGTAAAGTCAGGTGTATCGTTCAGATGATTCCCATCAGACTCACCATGCGTAACTTCATGTGCTACCGGGAGAATGTCCCACCGCTCGATTTCACCGGCATCCATACCGCCTGCATCTCCGGTGACAACGGCAACGGCAAGTCAACCATCATTGATGCCATGACCTGGGCGCTCTGGGGAGAGGCGCGAACCCGGAGCGCTGACGACCTCGTCAGCCAGGGACAGACGGAGATGGAGGTAGACTTTGACTTTGCCGTGGGGCAACAGGCATACCGCATTGTCCGCAAACGCTCCCGTCCCGAACATCCCGGCAGAGCGGGACAGAGTATTCTGGAGTTCCAGATCGCCACGGATGACGGCTTCAGGTCAATCACCGGCGACAGGATTACCCAGACACAGCAAAAGATCATCGACACGCTCCACATGGATTATGAAACATTCATCAACAGCGCCCTGCTCCTGCAGGGACGCGCCGATGAATTCACCAAGCAACCGCCGGCAAAGCGGGCACAGGTGCTCTCCGATATCCTCGGATTTTCCTTCTACGAAGGGCTGGCGGACGAAGCAAAAGACATGGCGAATGCCGCCGGAATCGAAAAGAACCAGGCGGAAGGTGTCATCCAGAACATAGAGGCGGAGCTTGCCGGCAGGCCTGAGTGCGAGGCAGCCCTGATTAACATACAGAAAGCACTGGCAGATTCGGGAAAGGTGCTTGAAGCGCAGGAAAAGAGGCTTTCAGAACTCAGACGTGAGAAGGAGTCTCTGGAAGAGAAGGAAAGGAATCTAAGCCAGCTTGAGGAACACATGAAGAACAGCGAGCGAGACCTCAGGCGCTGGGAGAGCCAGATAACCCAGCACCGCACGCGGCTCACCGGGTATGACAGCCTGATCGTAAGACGCAGCGAGATTGAAGGTCGCTACGCTGAACTTGTGGAAGCAAAACAGCAGGAAGCCGAACTCAACCAGAAGCTAAGAAGCCTGGACAGCCTGAACGAATCCCGGCACCGGCTGGAGATGAAAATCATCGGGCTGGGGCAAAGCCTGAATACCGAACATGCCTTAACGACACGCAAAATTGCAGAGATGGAATCAGAGCTGCAAAAACTGCCTGAGCTTAAAAACAGGCATCAGCAGCTGGATAATCAGAAGATGGAGCTTGCCGTGTTAGAAGAGACGCTGCTTCAAAGAAAGCAGGAACGGGAGAAAGCACAGACCGCGTTTCATGACCTTGTGTCGGGGGAAACCCGCCTTGAGCAGGAGATAAAGGAGATTGCGGAAAAGATTGACATGCTCTCCCGTGACGGCGGGAACTGTCCCCTGTGTGAGTCGGAGCTGGGTGAGGCAGGCATCAAGCTGGTCAGGACAAAATATGCCACCGAGAAGGATGCGAAAGCCATCGCGCTCAAAGCAAAGCAAACCGATCTGCTCAGCCGCAAAGCGAAGCTTGATTTGCTGGGAAAAGACGTCACCGGGCTTGAGATGAGACTGAGCCGGGAACGGGCTGATCTGCAGGGCATGGTCAGTATCAACGAACGGGAGATTAAAAATATCGCAGAGACAGAGGGCGTGCTGGATGAGGCAAGAAAAATGCTGTCCCTGATTGAAGAAAGATTAGCCCGTAAAGACTATGCCTTAAACGAACAGGCCGCCCTCACCGGGATAGAGCGGGAGATTACCCGCCTTGACTATGATAGCGAAAGGCATCATGAAATCCAGGTGCGCCTGTCCGGTCTTGAGCCTTACGCCGAGCAAAAAAGGCGTCTGGAAGATGCAAAGCGCCTGGTAAATGAGGAGAAAGAAGCTGCCTCCCGTGCTGAGGAAGCGATCCGCGACCTCATGGCTGCCCTTGCGGCTGATGCCGAAAAGAAAGAGTTGCTGACAGCAGAACTTGTCCTGCTCCCTGAGCTGAGGGCTGAGGTTGCCCGGCAGGAGGCGAAGATGGGAAAGCTGACCCTTGAGCAGGGGGAGACCCGTGATAAGATGGGGGCGTTGAGAGGGAGAATCGAGCATTACGACGAGCTTGAAAAAAGGAGGGCGGAGAAACAGGGCATCCTTCGCCAGGCATCAGAGCAGGAGCAAATCTACCGGGAACTGGCGCAGGCCTTCGGCAAGAAGGGGGTGCAGACGATGTTCATTGAGTCGGCAATCCCGGAGATAGAGATTGAAGCCAATCGGCTCCTCTCACGGATGACCGATAACCGGATGCACCTCAAGATTGAAACCCAGAAACCGAGCCGGAGCCGGAAAGGGGACGTGCTGGAAACCCTGGATATCAATATCTCCGATGAGCTGGGAGTACGAAACTACGAGATGTACAGCGGCGGCGAATCCTTCCGTATCAACTTCGCCATCCGGATTGCCCTCTCCCGGCTTCTTGCCCGGCGTGCCGGTGCACCGCTGCCGACACTGGTGATTGACGAGGGCTTCGGCACCCAGGATGCCACCGGCATCGAAAGAATCAAGGAAGCCATCAGCTCAATTCAGGATGATTTTGACAAGATACTGGTCATTACCCACATTGAAGAACTGCGGGATGCCTTCCCCAACCGCATAAACGTCACGAAGGGCGTCAATGGCTCCGTGCTGGAAATGAGCTAGTTTACCGTCCCAGGTTAAAAAGCGGACGACCAGAAACGCGATGTACCGGTATCTTCAGATCGTGAGACATAATACAACCTGAAAAACGAAGGGGTCTAGCGCACTGTCATTGCGAGGAGCGGTAGCGACGAAGCAATCCGTCCGGCATGCGCTGATTTTACGGATTGCTTCGCTTAAACTTGCAATAACAGCCCATGTTATCTTTCCCTTTTGATGGACTCACCGGTAAAGTCCGCTTACCCGGACAGGGCACAAATTTACAATCC
>JBDRFO010000083.1:0-7794 GCA_043818655.1 Chloroflexota bacterium | reverse complement strand
TCGCCGCCGTACGTGCTGGCAAGATAACGGCGGATGATGCCGATGGTATCATTTGCCTGTTTGGCAGTTGCCGCCTTGCCCGTGCCGATTGCCCATAACGGCTCGTAGGCGACGACGAGACCACCCGAAGCATCTATTCCCTCCAACCCTGCCTTCAGCTCACCGGTAATAACCTCTTCGGTTTTTCCCGCTTCATTTTCCTGAAGATTCTCCCCGACACACAGAATCGGCCTCAGGTTTGCCTTTACCGCCGCTTTTATTTTTTTATTGGTAATCTCTCCGGTCTCACCGAAATACTGTCGGCGCTCGGAATGCCCGATGATCACATATTCACATAGACCGGCAAGCATCAGCGGGGAAATCTCACCGGTATATGCCCCCTTCTCCTCGTAGAAGATATTCTGCGCCCCAAGCTTAATCGAGCTTCCCCTGATAATCTCGGCAACAGCGGTCAGGAAGACAAAAGGCGGACAGACCAGCTGTTCCACGTTGCGGAAAGACGCAAGCCCGCTCTTCATTTCCTGCACCAGTTTTATCGCCTCACCAACCGTGGTGTTCATCTTCCAGTTACCAGCAATCATTGATACGCGCATTTAATTCCTCCTCAATAGTTGATGATTTGTTCCCTGCCCCAGCCTTTACGCACCGTACTTGACCAGTTTCAGGGCATTTGCCATGAGAAACGGCATCAGGTTCATACTCGGGATTTGCCCCAGTCCGCCGGAAACGCAGGCTCTTTCACAAAAATGACCGATTCTGTCGTTGCGGCACCATTTCGAGTTCACCAGGACAGGCACAGGATGCCAGCTATGCGCTTTAAGCATCGCCGGGGTTGAGTGGTCGCCGGTAACCGCGATGACATCAGGTGAAAGGCTTGTCAATGCCGGTAAAGCACGGTCAAGTTCTTCGATTGCCCGCACTTTTCGCTCAAAATCGCCGTCCTCCCCTGCTGCATCAGTCGCTTTGACGTGAAGGAAAAAATAATCGTGATCCTGATAGCTGTTTTTCAGGGTCTCAAACTCATCTTCAATCGTGTCACCTGTTTTGAGAACATCCATACCCACCAGCTTTGCCAGCCCGCGGTACATCGGATAGCTGGCGATCGCCGCCGGTTTCAGTTTATAGACCTCTCCCATCTCTGGTATCTGGGGTATCTGGGAGAAGCCACGGAGAAGAATCATGTTCGCCGGATGCTGGTCGTGAAGGATACCGCTTGCTTTGGCAAGAAACTGGTTTACGACAGTTGCCAGATTGTTTGCCATCGGACTCAGGGCGGTAATTGGCTTGGGCGGGACGCCAACCATCTCCGGGTCATTACTGGTAACCTCCGCCGAGAACCTGCCGCCCCGAAAGACAGCCACCAGACGGTAGTCTTTGACCGCAGTGAGAATAATCCTGACACCGTCGATCGTCATGTCCTCAAGCAGCTTGAGCAACTCCAGGTTCTTTTCCGTGGGGATACGACCGGCACGGCGGTCGGTAATCACACCTTTTTCATCAACAGTACAGAAATTGCCCCTTGCGGCGACATCGCCAGGCTGTAAATCAAAATCGATGCCCATTGCTTCAATGACGCCACGGCCAATATCATAGGTGATCGGGTCATAGCCAAACAGGGCAAGATGACCGGGGCCGCTTCCCGGGGTGATTCCAGGAGCTACCGGGGTAAGCAGTCCGCAGGTTCCACCAGCCGCCAAACGATCAAGGTTGGGGGTGCTGGCGGTTTCCAACTCGGTCTTACCTGTTTTCGTATCAGGTAGACCACCAAGTCCGTCAATCACCACCAGCACAATCTTGCTCGGGGACGAAACGGAAATCTCTTTCATTAAATCCAGATTAGCCATAGACATTCTCTCCTCTAAAGATACACAAAGTATAATTCTGCAAGCGACCCGGTACCTATTTCCCAACCTGATTATGTCATGTAACCTGCCTCACGATACTGGGTTCCTGGTTGATTTCTACAAGCTATCTGCAAACTGTTTTCTTGAATATGAGCAGGTAGTGTGCGCTGTCTCAAATACTGAGTTTCTGGAAGGCTTCTAATATTTCGCTGCTTAGATTTTGTCGCGCAGCGCCTCAACACCGGGCAATTGCTCACCACCCAGGAAGCTCAGGGAGGCACCGCCGCCGGTTGAGACAAAGGTCATTTTGTCATCCAGATTCATTTCAATCACAACCTCCGCCGTCGAGCCACCACCGATAACAGTCGTTGCCTTGAGACCGGCTAAAAGCCGTGCCAGAGTCCTTGTGCCCAGGGCAAAGGGCGGTATCTCATATAAACCCATCGGACCGTTCCAGAAAATCGTCTGGCACTTTCGTAATTCCCTGGAGAAGTTTTCGATAGTTTGCGGACCGATATCCAGAATCCTGCTGTTTTGCTTCACATCCCCCACTGCTACCACCTGAGTTTTGACATCCGGCTTGACTTCATCCGCAACAACAACATCAGTGGGCAGGAGCAAATTGATACCTCTTTTCTCCATATCCGCGATAAGTTTCACTACCAGGTCGTTGACCCCGTCCTCAATCAGTGACTTCCCTGTCTCGTAATTTTTTGCTTTGAGGAAATTGTTTGCCATACCGCCGCCAATCAGCACCGTACTCACCTTACTCAAGATGTTTTCCATCATTTCAACCTTATCACTTATCTTGGCGCCTCCGAGGATGGCAGCAAAAGGAAGCGCCGGTTTTTCCAGAATACCACTCAAGGTGTTAATCTCTTTTTCCATGAGCAATCCGGCGACCGCCGGCAGGTATTTGGCAACGCCGGTGACCGACGCATGAGCACGATGTGCTGTGCCGAAGGCATCATCGACATATATCTCCGCCAGCTGTGACAACTGACGGGCAAAGGAATCCGTATTATCTTCTTCTTCGGAATGAAAACGCAAGTTCTCCAGAAGCAAGACATCGCCGGACTGCAATTTTTCGACTGATTTCTCTACCTCGACGCCGACGCAATCTGTCGCGACACCTACCTGCTGCCCCAGGATCTGTGATGTCCGCTGGGCAACAGGGAGCATGCGTAACTCACTCACCACTTTGCCTTTTGGTCTTCCCAGGTGAGACATCAGGATTACTCTGGCACCCCTTTGGGTAAGGTATTTTATGGTGGGTACGGTTGCCCTGATACGGCTGTCATCAGTTATCGCCCCGGTTTTCTCATCCAGCGGGACATTAAAATCAACCCTCATCAGCACCCTCTTCCTGATAACATCCATATCCCGAACAGTCATTTTGTCCATTCTTCTCTCCTTCTTGAGTTTGTTGGTTGTCACATATTATGTCAAATTATTAGACCTGAAAAAGGGCCCTTCCTCTAAAGCGGCAAAGCAAAAACAACATTTGTCATCAAAGGGGACATACATCTTGACCGGAAATTCGGGAAAAGAGATAAATAAAGATCATTATCAGATAAAGTAGAACATGCGGGGCGACCTTAGTTGATTTAATCTTCATCAGTTAAATATTAAGGCTAAACATATACTATCTTTTAGGCAAGCGATTGTCAAGATACTTCTCTTTATTCGTGTAATCCCTTTTGATAAAATCGCTGGCATAGTTCATGTACCGCTTTTTTGTTTCTTCATCCAGCATGTTGAAGTTTCCGATAAGCTTCCGGCAATTTTTGCTTCCGCAGTGACATTCCATCGTCCATGCGGTGTTGTTCGCCATGGCATAATCAAAACATATCTGCTCGCCTTTTTTAATATCTTTGAAAGCAACAAGCTCAACGTTATTTTTTATTCCGGCATTCGGCTCACAGGAATGATTGAGATACATCCAGGGAGGTTGTGGTAACAACCATCTGTTATCACCGAGAGTATGCAGATGATTTTGAAGGTCTTCAGGGAATGAAGTTAGCTCACCTTCAACTACATCCCCCTCAAAACACAAAATAAACTCGTCCTTCCTGTAATCCTTACCGGCAAACACGCCCTTCCCTGTTTTAAGAGTTTCTCTGACTATGACAGCCGCAGTCATCTCAACCTCCTTTGACATTAAACCCGTTTGCTCAAGATAAATGACGATCTTTTCTCTGCCATATCCTAAGTCTGTTCTAAATTGGCTGTTAATCCATGTAGTTACCGGAATCACCGGCATTATTGTGATGTCAATTTACAATGTTATGTGGGGATGAAATTGATGCCGGTATATTATGGGGTAGTATCTACGCGGGCTTTCGGGTTTCTCCTGATTGCTTGAGTTCCGCGAAAATAAACGGATAGTTATGTCAAGTACAGCTTCCGGTGGCAATCCGGAGATTAGCCATCAGATGTATCAAACTGCCCTGCGCAGCTCGCCTTATGATGGGATCAACCGGTTTTCTTCTCCAGGAGCTGTTTTAATGCCGCATCGATATACCCGGTTGCCTCTTTCGCCCCTCTTTCCGCAGCTTCACCCAGGTATTTCTGAAAGTCGATAAATTTCCCCACACCTTCGATCACCATATCCGGCACTGCGGAATCTGAGAGCATGAAGTCCTGCAACTCTTCCCCCAGATTACTCCTGATATCTCCGTACGGCATATCGTGGAAAGTCGCTCTGATAGCCTGTCTCAGCCCCTCGTATTCCCGTAAAAGTAGCTTGTGGGCTTCTGTCAGTTCCTCAAGTTCTTTGCTTAAATCCGCAGTCTTTCCCTCAAGGGTATTTACTTCCTTCCGGTGGTTCTTTTTCAGCTCTTTTTCACTTGCCTCATATTTGTTCGTCAGCTGGGCTTTTCCCTCACTGAGCTTACTTATCTGCGTGTTCAGCTGCGCTATCTCTGCTATCCTGTCCCTGAGATTATTGCCCGTATCCTCAAGTTCCTTGCCGAGATCCGCAACCTTACCATCCAGGGCATTTACTTCATTCTGGTGATTCTCCTTCAGTTCCTTTTCACTAGCCTCATAACTCTTTGCAAGCTGGGCTTTTTCCTCATTGAGAATACCTATCTGTGACTTCAGGTGATCCATCTCGGAAAGCTTCTCCATAAGATCACTGTAATTGGCTTTCATTTCCTCGTAATCACCACCAAGCACACCGGCTATTTTCTTGACCAGCTCTGCCCTTTCAAGATTCATTGATGTCACCTGTGACTTCAGGTGCTCCATCTCAGAAAGCTTTCCCACCACTCCGCTATAACTTTCTTTAAGCTCATCGTAATCCTCATCGACAACATCGGCCACCTTCTGCACAAGTGCATCATAGTTTGTCTTTGTCTGCTCAAGCTCACGTTCTTTTTTTCCCAGCTCTTCGGTAAATTGTTTGCCCAGGGTGGCATACGTCACAAGGGCCGCTACTTTTGCCACCTCTTCCGCACGGCTCTTGATATCATAGGGGCCAAATATTCGATCCGTTACCTGGTCAATCTTGGAAAGGTTCCCGGGAAAGCTTTTCAGTACCTGATCAACAAACGGGTCAAGCCCAAGCTGATGATACAGTCTTTCCGCCTGCTGCCTTGTTGCCATGCTCATGTTTTCCAGATTAAGTGTCTCAACCTTGACCAGATCTGTTTCCCTGATCTCATTCTGCTTATCTTCCATACCATTCCCCCATCACCAATTATTACGACAGAATTCTCAAAACAGGTTAAACTAATATATTATATCATAGCAATAATTAGATGATAACCGATCGCGCTATCCCTGATAGCCATACGGGTGCAGCTTATGCCATTGCCAGGCTGTCGCAATAATATCTCTGAGATGGCAGTACTCCATCTGCCATCCAAGCTCTTCCCTGATTCTGGTGGCACTGGCAATCAACTCAGGGGGATCCCCCGCTCTCCGCTCCCCCATCCTTACAGGTACCTGCAATCCGGTAACCGCTTCGGTCGTGCGCACAACCTCAAGAACAGAGTAGCCTTTCTCACTTCCCATGTTATAAGTATTGCTTTGATTGTCCCCTTTTACGAGGGAATCAAGCGCCAGGATATGACCACGTGCGATGTCCTGCACATGAACGTAGTCCCTGATGCAGGTTCCATCAGGCGTCCGGTAATCAGTCCCGAAAATGCTGATATCAGGCAACTGCTTCAGGGCAACTTTAAGCAGAAGAAGAATCAGATGTGTTTCCGGTGAGTGGTCTTCACCCAGCCGATCTGTTGCCCCGGCAACATTAAAATATCTGAGCACGATATATCTTAACCCGTAAGCATACGACCACCAGGATAAAAGCCTCTCAAACATCAGCTTTGATTCCCCGTAAAAGCTCACGGGCTTTGCTGCCGCCTCCTCCGTGACAGGTGATGTACCGATATTGCCGTAAACTGCAGCGCTGGAAGAGAAGACAATATCTGTTACCCCGAATTCCCGCATGACATGCAGGAGATTCATCCCGGAGACGACATTGCCAAGAAAATACCTCTCCGGATCGGTCATCGACTCGGAAACAACCGAGAGAGCGGCTAGATGCATCACTGCCTGCGGAGAATACCGCTTGAATACCTCGCGCATTTTCCCCGTATCTCCGATATCCGTTTTGATGAATATTGCCTCAGGGTGGACTGCTTCAAGATGACCTTTGACGAGATTATCGACGGCAATAACCCTGTGCCCTTCTTTTATCAGTTCGTCGGTAACAACACTGCCGATGTAGCCAGCCGCACCGGTAACCAGTATGTTCAATGATAAACCCCCTCAAGTGAATTATGCCTATCTTTTTCTAATCAAAGTCCTGTCGCTTTCAGGGGACAGATGCAAGTGAGACAAACAGCAGGGAAGAAGACATCCACGATTGCTGATCGACGTTACCCCGGAAACCATCCCTATCCTGCCCAACACAGACAATTCTCTCTCCTGGTGGTATTTATGTGATAAGCTCGAAACAAACCTCAGCTTTCTTCGATAAACCGGAAAACGGAGACAAATCCGGGTATCTCTTTTTTAAAATACAGAAACTCTCCGGGCATCTCATCGTGCCTGACATCCATCAGCCCGTCTTTCAGACCGCTGTAAATAGCATGTTGCCTCACAATCTCGTAAAAAGGAAGCTTCCAGAGATGCCGCACGTAACCGTTCTTCAAACAGGTATGGATGCTCCCGAAGAAATATCTTGTAAAATAGCCAGATGTCGTGATTAATACCCTTATCGCCAGTAGTGCGGACCTACTGGCAAGCATTATTTTCGGGTTAGCATCTTTTCGTAAAGACATCCCCACCCTGCTTCGCCAGTACCAGCGCCGGTAAATGCCACGTAACGAAAGCGGGTGTGAGTGAAAGACGCTGGCAGCGGGAACGTATCTGATGGAATACCCGATGCGGTGCAACCTGTTACTCAGATCTTCATCCTCCAGGGAATTCAGGAGCTCGCGAAACCTGAAGATTTGCCAGAGGCTTTTCTTGAGACAGCCGTTGGCGCTGGTAAACATCCTGTAAGGCGTATCTCCGGGTCTTTGGGGAAACCATCTCTCCAGTTCCACCTCTTCAAACGGGTCAAGATTGCGGACGGGCACCTGCCTGCCGCAAACAGCAGCAATATCCGGTGCGCTTAATGGTTTTGTGATTTCATCAAGCCAGTGGTTGTCCACGGGCACACAGTGTCCCGACAACAGGACACAGTATTCATTTGATGCTGCCTCCATACCAATATTCAAGGCCAGCCCCCAGGTAAACTCATCCGGGGTGATAACAATGACACGGCACCCGTAACTGTGTGCAATATCCCTGGTGTTATCCGTCGAACCGGAATCCACAACGATTACTTCTATGGTAAAATCCCCTTCCTGGTCAAATACTTTACCCAGGACAGTATCAAGGTATCTGCCTTCATTTTTGGTTCTGATGATGACCGAAACTCCCTTCATGAGGG
>JBDRFO010000082.1:0-3930 GCA_043818655.1 Chloroflexota bacterium | reverse complement strand
TCATCGGCATCGTGTTAACCGTGATGATGATCATCTATTCTATTCGTAAAGGTTGGCTTTGAAGAGAGCGTGATATGACAAGCAGCAATCAGCCTGTGAAGGTCTCATATTGGTTCGTATTCATTAACAGCATTTTTGTGACCTGTTTCATCACCGCCAATATTATTGGCGTCAAGTGGGTTGCCCTGGGCCCCGTTGTCCTGCCGGCAGCGGTGATCCTTTTCCCCTTGAGTTATATTATTGCTGACGTTCTGACGGAGGTTTATGGCTACCGCCTGATGCGGCGGGTGATCTGGCTTGGTTTCCTGTGTAACCTTATTTTTGTTGTCTTTGCCCAGGCGGGGCAGGTTCTGCCCCCGGCTCCTTCATGGGAGTGGCAGGGGGCTTACGAGACCATCCTGGGTTACACACCAAGGCTGCTGGTTGCCTCTTTCTGTGGTTACCTCGCTGGCTCCTTTGCCAACTCTTTTATCATGGCGAAGATGAAGGTTTTAACCGGGGGACGGTGGCTCTGGAGCCGGACGATTGGTTCGACAATCATTGGGGAGGGGCTGGACACGGCGATATTCGTCGTTTTGGGCTTCGTCGGTGAACCGTTTTTTGTCCCCGTCACAATTTTGTATCACTGGCTGGCGAAGGTCGGCATTGAGCTTCTGGCTACCCCTGTTGTCTATCTGGTTGTGGACAGGTTGAAGAAAAAGGAAATGCTTGATACCTATGACCGGGAAACGGACTTTAACCCGTTCCGCATCTAGCCGCAAGCAAACGACAAATCGAGGGCAGGGCTTTCTGGGTTAGAAATAGTCATCCCGTAACTGCTGTCGCTTATCGGATTACCTCTTCTGACGACGGGATGCTTACTTCCCGTCGTGATACCGGGACGGGGTTAGCCATTTGTTGGAATGATGCGGCTCTTCTTAATGTAAGACTTCTGGTTGCGAAAATGAAAGCAGAAGCTCCGAAATTTATCGCCGATATTAATGTGGGCAAGCTTGCCAGATTGCTCAGGCTCATCGGGTACAATACCCTTGTCTTTAAAGGTATGGATGATGCTGATATGCTTGTTGCTGGTATGGCTGAAGACAGGATAATATTAACCAGGGATACCCGGATTATGAAGAGACGGCTTGTGACCGGTGGCGAAGTACGGACGGTTTTGATACAGAGTGACCAGCCGGGGATACAGCTGGCACAGGTGATTGAAAATCTGAACCTGCCCCGTGATTTCAAGCCATTTACGATTTGTCTGGAATGCAATGAGCCGCTGGTGGCGAAGGAAAAAGAGGCGGTAAAAGACACTGTGCCCGCCTATGTCTACGAGACGCAGGAGAAATACACGGCGTGCCCGTGTTGTGGGCGCATTTACTGGCGCGGGACTCACTGGCAGGCGATGATGGCGCAACTTCAAAATCTGAAAGAGGCTAATACGTATTCTGAAGGTTAGGATAGGCAATGGCTGTTTTGACGAAAGCAAGAATTTTATTTCTTTTCCCTTTTCATATGGAATGGGGTCTTAAAAGATTGGGGATTATCGTTCTAATTTGGCTGGAGTCACGATGATGAAAAAAACCGAAGCAATCCATGCTCTTGACCCGTCACTGCGAGCCCCCACGCTACGCGCAGGGTAAACTACGTGGAGCAATCCCAACCTCAACTGAGCAAGAGATTGCTTTGTCGCTACGCTCCTCGCAATGACAGAAAGCGGATGTTCAATGATAGTGCAGATGTGTAGAAAGATTCTGAGATGAAAATACTGACTTTAGCTGAAATGCGCTGGGTGGAAGAGGAATGTGCCCGTATGGGGATAACGCCCTCTATCCTGATTGATAATGCCGGTAAGGCAATTGCCGAAGAGCTCAGAAGGATTCTGGGGTCTGTCAGCGAGAAGCGGATACTTTTCTTGATTGGCACCGGCAACAATGGCGGCGACGGACTGGTTGCCGCCCGTTATTTATTTAACTGGGGGGCTAAGGTCGACCTCTACCTTTTTATCCAGAGACCGCTGGATGATATCAACCTGATCAGGGGGAGAGAACAGGGTATTACCGTGACGCTGGTCACCGAGGATAAAGACCTGTACAAATATGATGAGCTTCTTTCTGAAGCTGATGTCGCCATTGATGCCATTTTCGGCATCGGGGTAAACCGTCCTCTCTCGGGTGTTTTCTCGGAAACGCTTCTGAGACTGATACAGGCACGGAAGGAGAAAGCATCTTTGAGGGTTATTGCCCTTGATGTCCCCACGGGATTGGATGCGGATACCGGCGCCTGTGACCCTGCATGTCCTTATGCGGACGATACGATTACCCTCGCTTTTCCCAAGCTGGGTCTTTTCAATCTTCCCGGTGCGGAAAGGGCAGGGAAGATAACAGTGGTGGATATCGGCATCCCGGCCCACCTGGTACAGGAGATAAACCGTGAGCTGATGGAAGCGGGGGACATGAAAAGACTTCTTCCCCGCCGTTCTCCCCTGGGTAATAAGGGAACATTCGGGCGTATCCTGGTGATTGCCGGTTCAAGGAATTATACGGGCGCTGCCTATCTCGCCTGCAGTGCTGCCATGCGCTCCGGGAGCGGGCTGGTGACACTCGCCATCGGGGGAAAGCCTGCACCCGATCCTGGCGGCAAAGCTGACCGAGGTTACCTATGTATTGTTACCGGAGGTACGCCCCGGCGTCGCCTGCCGGGAATCGGTTGACATCATACGTCAGGAGGCAGAGCGTTATGACGTTCTGCTGATGGGGTGCGGACTGGGGCAGGATGGGGTAACCATCTCTTTGATGAAAGATACCCTTTTTGAATTAAGAGGAATGGAATTGCCGATGGTTCTTGATGCTGATGCCTTAAACGCCCTGGCTCAGATTCCCGATTGGTGGCAAGAGCTGGCTGATGATGCTATACTTACACCACACCCCGGCGAGATGGCGCGGCTCACCGGGTTATCGGTTGACGAAATACAGCAGGACAGGACAGGCATTGCGGGAAGAATGGCGGCAAAGTGGCACAAAACGGTTGTCCTCAAAGGGGCCTATACCGTCATCGCTGAACCGGGTGGGAATTTGCGGGTCAGCCCTTTTGTTAATCCGGGGCTGGCTTCTGCCGGCACAGGGGATGTCCTTGCCGGGATTATTGCCGGGCTGCTGGGGCAGGGTTTATCTTTTTTCGATGCCGCAATCACTGCCGTCTACCTGCATGGCGAGGACGGTGAGATGGTGAAAGAGAAGCTGGGGGATACCGGAATGATTGCCAGCGACCTGCCCCCCAACCTGCCGCTGGTGGTGAAAAAATTAAAAGAAGCTTAGAAGTCATCCGGAAACTCAGGATACTGAGATAGGGTATATGACCTGCTCATATTCAGAAAAACAGTTTCTGGATGGCGTGTAAGAGCTTTCCGACAGAAATTTAATGAGTATGTCTTAAATTAGCCTGACTCATGATAATAGGTTTCCAGACAGATTGATGTCTCCTTACCTGAGACTGGGGGGATGATATGTTATTGGTCATTACCGTGGGCAATACCAGTATCAAATGGGGTATCTTCGATGGGGACAAGCTTCGTATTAGCTGGCGCTGGGCGACGGATATTCACCGCAGGGCGGACGAGTACGCTGCTTTGCTCTTCAGCCTTTTTCATTATAACGGGCTGGAGATGTCAGATATCAAGGATGTGGTTATCTCCAGTGTTGTGCCACCCATTAATCTCAATATGGTAACGCTGGCAGAGCAGTATTTCCATTCTAATCCACTCGTGATCGAAGCCGGCGTCAGGACCGGCGTTCGCATCCGCATTGATAACCCGAGGGAGGTTGGCGCCGACCGCATTGTTAATGCGGCTGCCATCCGTCACCTCTACGGCGGGCCGGCGATTGTGGTTGATATGGGTACCGCCACCACTTTTGATGTTGTCCCCAAAGAGGGTGATTATCTTGG
>JBDRFO010000081.1:0-9214 GCA_043818655.1 Chloroflexota bacterium | reverse complement strand
ACTTGATACTTCTTATTCTCTCTAAACATAGCACCCTCAGATTGATTAAGCTTGCTTATATTTTAGCTTGGATGCTATGCCTTTTCTATACCTTTTTGCAGTCTCGCCATTGTTAATACCCTTCGGGCGAATTACATTCATCCACGGGCAAGCCCGTGGGTTTCTGCCCTTCGGGTTTCACTAAATAACCAATAAATCGGTATTATCCGTTACTTTTCCTGACTCCTAGGGACGAACCGTTTGTATCTTTTAATTAAAGACATCAACAAGATTAATCTATTTAAATCCGGGACAGAAATTTACATTTATTCTTACTTTACAACCTCTGCAATCTCAGCCACCGCTTTTCGTCCCTTGGAGTCCGGGTTTTCGGCGGGATAGCCGACAGGAATGAAGGCAATCAGATCCATCCCCTGAGGCACCTTGAGGATTTTCTCAATATCCTCTTTTGCCTGCATCGGGCCTGTCATCCAGACAGCACCCAGACCCATCTGGTGCAGGATAAGAAGCATATAGGCAATGGCGGAGGCGACAGACTGGATACGGCTGTCAGCAATGTTGCGCCAGCGGCGGATACTGGCGGCGACAGGATCAACCTTCTCCCTGACTTCCAGGAGTTGGTCGGCGGTTGACTGGTAGCGTGATGCGGCAACGGCAATGGCAGCCGGGGCGCTCTTGAAGAAGATGGCATTCTGCCTGGCACGGCTAAAGGTATCGCCAAATTTTGCTGCTTCCGGCCAGGAAGCCATCATGCTGGATTTTGCCTGCAGGGCGTCGGATATTGCCCCGATGGTATTCCGGCTGACAATCACATAAAAACGCCAGTTCTGCTGGTTGCCCCCGTTGGGCGCCCATGTGGCAAGCTCGATCGCCTTAAGCAAAACATCTTCGGGGACTGCTTTCGCCTGCCACTTCCTGATCGACCGTCGTGTCTTAATGAGGTTCTCCAATCCGGTAAACTCCATTACAGATTCTCCTTTTTTTAAGTTATTGTCATTATTGTATGTAAAGCGATGGGTTTTTGCAATGATGGCTATGACGGAAGTTATATTGCAAAGACAATCCTTTTCGTATTAATATTTGCTGAAGGGAAGCTTATAAACTATCCGCATGGAGAAAGGGCAACACACTTGCTACCGACAGGCAAGGAGAAAGTGCAGGAAAAGAAGGCAATCATACTTGTTGCCGGAAGCGATGAGCGCAATCTGCGTACGCTCGAAACGCTATTGCGCCCTGCGGGCTATCAGGTTGATCTGGCGCAAGGTGGTGAAGTGCTTGAAAAGATAAACGCGAATCCGCCACAGGTCATCTTTCTCGATGCACTGGCGCCGGATACGGATGTTTTTGAGGTGTTAAAGAGACTGAAAGCAGATGATGCGACCAGGCTCATACCGGTTGTCATCATCACGCCTCATGATGCGGCAAAGACAAGAATCAGGGCGCTTGAAGCAGGGGTAGATGATTTCCTGTCGCAGCCTTTTGACCAGGCAGAAGTGACCGCCAGACTAAACTCGCTCCTCAAGGTGTCTGCCTATAACAACCAGCTCAAGAGCTTCCATGAAAAAATGGAGACCGAAATCATAAGACGCACCGAATCCATGAAGCAGGCATTTGAGCGGGTAAAGTCAGCCTCACTGGATACGATTTTTCGTCTTTCACAGGCAGCGGAATATAAAGATGAGGATACCGGCACCCATATTCAACGCATGAGCCATTACGCAACAGCCATTGCGCGCAAAATGGGCATGAGTGAGGAGTTTATCGAGTACATTCTTTTTGCCGCCCCAATGCATGACATCGGTAAGATTGGCATTCCCGATAATATTTTGCAGAAGCCGGGGAAGCTGGATGCGGAAGAATGGGAGATCATGAAGCAGCATACGACCATCGGGGCGCAGATACTGAAAGACTCCAGCGTTGAGTTTATCAAGATGGCTGAGGTTATTGCCCGCACCCATCATGAGAAATGGGACGGGAGCGGCTATCCGCAGGGGCTTATGGGGGAATCCATTCCCATCCCCGGCCGTATCATCGCGATTGCTGATGTCTTTGATGCCCTGACATCCGAGAGGCCTTATAAAGAACCTTTTCCCATCGAGAAAGCCTTTGAGATTATCCATGAGGGGAAGGGAAAGCATTTTGACGCCAGGGTGGTTGATGCCTTCTTTGCGATTGAAGACGAAATCGCCGCATCACTGAACTGGTGGAAGTTCCTCTGGTCAGAGCCGGGTGAACCGGGGCAGGATGACAAGCTCTTTCCATAGCGAGAGATCCCTGCAATGACACCCTCAAAGCAACCAGATACAGGTAGTACCATTTTTACCGATTCTTGTCACCAGTTACTCTTTTTGCTATAGTGTGGAGAATGTGATACGGACAAATAATGATATTGCCACTGCATGACCAGACCGTAAAAGGAAAAAGCAGATGAATGCTACCAGCAGGGCAGACCTGACACTTATCAACGGGAAAATCATTACCATGAACGCCGGTGCTGAGATTGTCCCGGCGGTTGCCGTCAAGGATGGTAAGATCATCGCCGTGGGAACGACGGCTGGTATCAGAAGGATTGCCGGTAAAGATACAAAGATAATCGATCTCAAGGGTAAGACCGTCAGCCCCGGTTTCATCGAAAGCCACTGCCATCCTAACTCATCCGGGACATCAATGCTCTTTGAGGCGGCGCTGGGGGAAGCGCGGAGCATGGATGATATCCTTGAAATGCTTCTTGAGAAGAAAAAAAACGTCCCCGAAGGAAAATGGCTGCGGGGACGGGGCTACGATGACCAGCGGCTGAGGGAAAAACGTCATCCCACCAGATGGGATCTGGATAAGGTTTCCACGAGACACCCTGTTTACATCGTGCGCACCGACGGTCACCTGTCCGTCGGCAACAGCGAGGCATTGCGGCTTGCCGGTATCAGCCGGGATACCCCGGAACCTGCGGGCGGCAGGATTGACCGCGACGGCACATCCGGCGAACCAAACGGGCTTCTGCGGGAATCAGCCCAGGCATTTATCAGAAAAATTATCCCTCCCTACACCGTCGCCGAAAGAAAAGAGGGGATTATTGTTGCCCAGAAGAAGCTGGCAAGTTGGGGCATTACTTCTTACGGGGATGCCGGGGTTGATCATGATGCCTTTGTTGCCTATCAGGAGCTTCTAAATGAAGGGAAACTGCTTTTGAGGGCTGCCCTGATGATGCAATGTCTGGTGCGGAGTGGGGGATCATATCTCAAAGAGCTTGCCACGACCGGTTTCAAGGCTGGTTTCGGGAACGAAAGGCTCCGCATTCTCGGCGCCAAGATGTTCTGTGACGGTAGCATGAGCGGCTGGACAGCAGCGCTCCACGAACCTTACGCCAATATGCCCACGGAACGGGGCATGATTGTATTTGGCGAGAAACAACTCCACAAAGCTATCTATGATGCCCATAAAGCAGGATTACGACCGATTGTCCATGCCATCGGTGACCGCGCAATTGATATTACGCTTGACGGAATCGAGAAGGCGCTCCGGGATTACTCCGCTTCCGATCACCGCATGCGTATCGAGCACTGCAGCCTGCCGACCGAGCGGGCAATCGCGCGCATGAAGCGGCTTAGGGTTATGCCGGGCTCATCCGTCGGCTTTATCTACGAACTTGGCCCCGCACATTACATCGGTCTCGGCGAGGGGCGGATGAAATACTACTTCCCTCACAAAACATACGTTAAGGAGGGTATTATCGCCGCCGGCAACTCGGACTGGCATGTTACCTCAGCCAACATTGCCAACCAGCTTTACAGTGTCGTGACCAGGAAAGGCTATAACGGACAGGTGATCGGCGGTGAGCAAGCGCTTCCCGTCATGGAAGCCCTGAAGCTCTATACGATCAACGCTGCTTACGCTTCGTTTGAGGAGAGAATTAAAGGCTCGATCGAAGTCGGGAAACTTGCCGATTTTACCGTCCTTGACCGCGATATCCTGACCATCCCACAAGATGACCTGATCAACATGAAACCTGAGATGACCATCGTCGGCGGTGCGATTATCTACGATAGAAACACAACATAAGAAAAGGATTCGAGTTCATTATTAGCTTATGTCATATCCTGCCGTCTTCCCACTTGCGGATGATCGTGAGCGTATTTTAGCAGAGATGATAAGAAACTGGGGCATACGACCGAGGGGGAGGCTGTTTATGGCAACCGGTTTTGTAAGTTTACGATCGCTTCCCTGCTTTCTCCTGTCCGGAAGCATTGCCGGTATTTATGCTTCCGGGATGCATCCCCTGACCCTGTTTCTGGGTGCGGCGTATATCCTTAGTTATCTGATGATTGCCATTGGCTTGTATGCCCACGGGAAAAATGATGGTTGGGGATTCCGCATGATAGAAAACTCTCTGAGATAGAATGGATGCTGATATGGAAAAATTAATTGACGGGGTCTGGAACTCATCTCTTGTCAGGATTACAAAGAAGGGTATGCCACCGGTAAGACCTTCCCTGGGTGATGATATTGACCTTTTTATCCCGCAGGTAAGAACAATTTTATTGCTTCAGGCAAATCCGGCGCTCGCATCGCTTATTTACGGCTCAAGCTATGCATCGGCAAGCAGAAATGCCTATGCCATCATGAAAAAACTGGGCATGCCGGCAGACTATTTCTGGAAATTCGAGTACTGGCCGAGAGACCGTGCGCTTGATACCCTGAGGCGGGTGATCAACCGTGTCTTCTCAACGATGATGAGCCAGAACAAGGAAGGGCTTCTCGACATAAAGGACGTTGATATTGAGCACATGAGGTTTACCATGGTTGTCAAAGAATGTGTCGAGTGTATCGGCATCACGGCTGAGAGCGGCATCTGTTACTACCACGTCGCCACCCTTTCGGGGATCATTGCCGCCCTGATCAACAGGGATATGGATGGGTACGAAACCGAATGTCAGGCGAAAGGGGATGATACCTGCACTTATATTGTCGGCAAAAAGGACGATGCAGACATCGCGGGCAAACTGGAGAGCTATCTTTCACCCGGTCAGATAGAAATGAAGGTAGATGACAGGCTTGATGAAAGTCTGAAGGGACATTCACGGCGCAGCCAGGGGAATCTGGTGAACATCAGTTATTACCAGCTAACGATTGCCAACAGTATCATCACTGATCCGACACTTTCCCCATCTTCGAGCTTTAACGTGGGTACCGTATACGGGGTGAAACTAGCTTCTTTCATCAACAATTACTATCATGAGGATGGGGCAGAGGCAATCAAGAAATACTATAACCAGCTGCATTATCTTGCCATTAAAAAGCTGGAAATGGGGACTGATGTGAATATCGTCATGGAGGAATGCCCGGAGGTTGCCGGGGTGACCAGGGAAAAGGAGCTTCTCGGATTCCTTCTTGGCGAGTTACAGGGGCTCATGTCAACGCTCATGAACCAGAAAATGACGTACCAAGAGAGTGCCTTTGAGAACGGCAATTTAATCATCAGGCTTTCTCTAGAGTCCTGACGGTTCCGGGATTCCGTCCGATATAATAGGGCTATTTTTTGCCGACGGTGATCAGGTACAGAGGCGTTTCCTTCTCCGGCAAGTCAAGCAGTTTTGCCACCAGGTCGTCATTGAAAGCGCCAACGGTAACAACCCCCAGTTCTCCTGCCGTTGCCTCAAGACAAAGGTTCTGAGCGGCATGTCCCGCCTCCAGATGGACGTACCTGATGCCCCTTTCCCCGTATTTGGAGGTTGTTCTTTCGTAAACGGCAGCAAAGACAAAAGTAACCGCGCCTTCCCTGATAAAACCCTGGCCCAGGGCTGCCCCGGCAAGCCCGTCTCTCTTATCACCAGCGACGATAAGGATAAGCTCATGCCCCTGCGGCTGATACCGGTAGATACCAGGTGATATACCAATAACATTACCGACTACCGGATATACCTCAAGGGGGTAGAGGGCACCTGCCGACGGGGCGGTTCTCAAACCTACCGCATCGGTAATCCCCTGAGCTGCCCAGAGAAGCTGGGATACCTCTTTCAGTGTGAGCGACTCATCACGGTAGTTTCTCCCCGACCTTCTCCGCAGCAGGCTCTGCTCAAGAGATACCTGGCTATCGTAACACGGCTCCGGTAGCTTCATGACGGTATCCTCTCCTCCGGGGGGCAGTGAGATTGTATTTGCACTGGCGCAACCGCACAGGAGAGCAGCAAGAGACAGGCACAACAGGCAGCTTAATCGCGTGACCGTTCTTCTTCTGTTTGGGCAATCCATCATTAATAGCTATGCCTCTTTAAAGCAATTGCAGTCTCTCTATGAAATAGAGTTGTTTCGCTTCACGCGTAATAACACAAAAATCCTACTTTATTTTCTTCTTCTTGTTGGAGATATAGTCAATAAGCAGGTATTGTCCCAGCTGCTGGGCACTGGTAAAGAACAGTCGTCCCTTATTCAGGCGCGCCATCCGGTAAACGAAAGCACCACGGAAGCGACTGCTCTCCAGCATGAACGTATTGATCACAATCCTTTCCCGGGTACAGCTTTTCACCTCGCGCAGCGTAAGCTGCAGGGTACGCAGACTTGGCGGATACTGGAAAAAGAAACGTCCGCTCTCCACATGCGCCGTCGGCTCCCCGTCTGATATCAGGATAATCTGTTTATTGGTGCAATTCTCCCGTGACAGGATCTTTCGCGCCAAAAAGAGACCGTGCTGTATGTTGGTATACGGATCGAACTGGTCCCAACCAAGGTAGGGGAGGTTTTCCTTCTTCAATTTCCGGGCATAGCTGGAAAAACCGATGATGTGAAGGGTATCTTTCGGGTACTGGCTCCTGATTAGTCCGTCAAGGGCAATTGCCACCTTTTTTGCCGCTTCAAAGTTGCCGTACATGGGCATGGACAAACTCAAGTCCATCATCAGGACGGTCGCGGAGCGTGTCATCTGTTCCGTCTTGAATACCTCGAAATCATCCACCTCAAGCTTCAGGGGAGGGAGCTTTGCCTCGCGGGAAAGGGCATTCATCAGAGTTTTACCGAGGTCAATCTGAAAAGCGTCGCCGAACTCATATAGTCTGGTCTCATCCGTTCTTTCCCCGCCGGTGCCGGTAAGTTCCATGTTATGTCCCCCGGCGCGGTCGCGCTTAAGCTCGGCAAACACATCTCTCAGCGCTTTCTGCCCGATCCTTCTCATGCCGCGGGGCGTCAGTTCATATCTGCCGTTCTTCAAGCGAATGTAACCGGCTTCTTCCAGGATACGTGTGATGTTGCTGAGGCTCTCCAGCTCTCTTACTGCCTCATCCCCCAGTATCTCTTGCACCAGTTTCCTGTCCACACTGTCCAGAGATTTTTGATACTGGGAATTCTTAAGCTCACCCTCCAGCATATCCATTTTCTGCATTATTTCCATCAGCTTGAGCGCTTCCGTAAATGAGATCGGTTCTTCTCCGGAAAAAGGATACTGCCTCTTTAAACTATCGTTGGGATGCAGCGTCTGCAGATTAGCGGCCAGCTTTGCCAGTTCGTATGCTGTGCCCTCATCAAGCATGGACTGCATCAACTCTTGCAGTGATGCCCGGTCTTCCGCTGACATGCTGGCAAGTAAGGATTCCGCCTGGGCAATCTGGTTTTGCAGACGATCCATGAGTTCATCCAGGTTCTGCGGAGGGTTTTCCCCGAAGAAAGCACCGAACTCCTTCATGAAGCCTCCAAAATCAGGCTCCTGTCCCCTCATCCGCGCTTCCAGCATCTGGTTTAATGCCTCAACAAGGTGTCTCATTGCCGCCATCGCACCAGCTCCATATTTTTCAGCTTGCTGGTCAGGTCTCTGGTATAGGACTCCATAACACTTCTTTTCAGCATGTCCATCAGTTCCTGAAACTCCTGTCTGGCTTCCTCATCCATGAAATCATACTGCGACAGCCCCTTTATCCGGCCCCCGGTATCGGGAGGCAGGTTATCGAGCTTTTCCAGATTATGGGCGGCCATATCCTGGACCCGCTTTAACAGGTTCTGAGTCGTTTCGGCGCTCAGGTCAGGGTCACGCTGCCCGGTCTTTTGCCTCGTCTCGTCCAGTCTCTTCTGGATGCCATTTCTCTCTTTTTGCAGTGTCTTTTCCAGTTTCTCACGGATTTCGTCCATGATGGAACTGAGATTGTGTTTGTTCAACTGGTTCTGCCTCATCCTGCGCAATTGTTCCAGGAGTTCCTGCAATCCGGATAAATGTCTTCCCCTGCTTCCGGTGATACCATCACGCTGCATCCTCTGCAGGGCATAAGTCAGGTCACCATCAGACATAAGCTTGCTCTCAAGCTCGTCCATGAGCTCGTCTTTATCCGGCGTAAACAGGTCCTGATTCCCGTCCCATTCAGAATACCGATACATCTTCATCATCATACCTCATCGCCTGTATATTGCTTTCCCTCTGGATTCTGTTTTGTTCAGCTTGCGGTTAAGATGCAACCCTTCCAGAATGAATTCCATTGCCGAGGCGACTGACTCCGGACTTTCCTTAATGTCCAGCCTCCGGATCACAGCTTCAAAGCCGATAATCTCCTTGATGTTATGCATGTAAATCCTGGAACTCATCATATCTGATGCTTCAAGGCTAAAGCCCTCGTTAAACTGCGCGACAATTGCAACAAGTTTTTCAGGCTGGTAGAAACGGTTGAAAACATTAAGCACGGCCTTTTTTATCAGTTCATCAATAACCCTGCCCTCTTTGGTGTCCTCAAAACTCTCCAGTTCTATCTTGCCACCGGTGGAGGCGTGGATAAAGGGGAGGTCACTGATACGGGGCACGGCCAGTCTCTCGGACAGGTTAACCGCCCGCCTGATGGCGTTACTGAGCATGGTCTCATAGTTGGCAATTGATACTCTGACACTGACCCCCGAACTCTGGTTAAGCTCCGGACTTTTTCTCGCCAGATGCGTTACTTCGGCAATAATCTCCTTCATGTAAGAAGGGACGTAGGTTTCGACCTTATCGTCCCTGAACTGCCGCCTCTCCGCTTCCACAATTGCGATTTCATCTTCGATAGTTGTCGGATAATGGGTTCTGATTTGGGCTCCGAACCTGTCTTTCAGCGGCGTGATGATTCTGCCGCGGTTGGTGTAGTCCTCAGGGTTAGCGCTGGCAACAACGAGCAGATTAACAGGAAGCCTGATCGGATACCCTCTTATCTGGATGTCTCGCTCTTCCATCAGGTTAAAAAGACCAACCTGCAGTCTTTCCGCCAGGTCCGGC
>JBDRFO010000080.1:0-12939 GCA_043818655.1 Chloroflexota bacterium | reverse complement strand
GGCAATTACCCGTGCCATCGCCGACCAGGCACGCACAATCCGCATCCCCGTGCACATGATTGAGACGATCAACAAGCTGCTCAGCACCAGCCGCCGCCTGGCTCAGGAGTACGGCAGGGAGCCGACGCCAAGTGAAATCGGTGAGGAAATGAACCTGTCGCCAAAGAAAATCAAGGGTATCATCAAGCTGGCACGAATGCCGATATCACTGGATGCACCGATTGGTGAAGAAGAAGATTCAAACCTTGGCGACTTCATCGAGGACAGAAATGCCCTGCCACCCCCTGATGCCGCTTCCCACCAGCTCCTCAAGGATCAGATTTACGATGTCCTTTCCAGCCTCACCCCACGCGAGCAGCAGGTGTTGCAACTCAGGTTCGGGCTTGAGGACGGACGCAGCCGCACCCTGGAAGAGGTGGGCAAAAAGTTCAAGGTAACCCGTGAGCGCATCCGCCAAATTGAAGCAAAAGCCCTGCGAAAACTGCGACACCCCAGCCGCAGCCGAAAGCTGAGGGACTATATCTAAACAAACATACGAATATTCCGGACCAGGTATCCGGCAAACTATCTCCCATCGCCCTGACCGTAATTTGTGCTTATCCGCTTCGCACTCATCCAGAAACTCGGTACCATGAGATAAGGCACATTACCTGCTTATATCCGGGAAGAACAGTTCCCAGATAGCCTGCAAACAGCCACCGGAAGCCAGCTTGTAACCTGCCGTATTTCTCTCCGGTTTTGTCTGGTTGATAAATGACACCCTCAAAGCAACCAGATGTAAAATAGTACCTTCTCTCCCGGTTGTCCTTCTTGAAATCCCAACATGTCACCTTCGCCCGCAGAGATTTTCTTACGCCTCAGGATAATCAGACACAGGTTTGACATTCCATAATCTGTGGGATAAAATCCATACCAGCTTATGTGAAAAGGAGGTACACCCGACCGGAACCCGGCCTCCCGACGTGAGGTACATGAAAATGATCACTTCACTTTCCGGAAGCCGGCTACCTGAAAGCAGCACTTCATTTCACGCGCAACCCATGAAGAGAGCTTGTCAATATCCATTTCCAATGAGCAACAACCATCAGGACGCAGAGTCTAATGTGACCCCAGTTTGGTAAAAGGAGGGTTTGAGCAATGACACTAACAAAGGAGATGAGCACGGTGCTAACCAGAGAACAACTGCGGAAAATCTATCGCGACATGGTGCGCACCAGAACACTGGATTACCAGATGATTCACAACGCATCTTCCGGCAAGATGCCGCCCGGCTGGCACAGCGGGCTTGGCGAAGAGATGATTATCGGGCCGGTATCCCTCATGGGTAAAGATGATTACGTCACCTATACCCATCGTGGTGCCTATGTCTGGATTGCCAAAGGTATGGACATGAAAGAGATCATCGCCGAGTTCTACGGGAAGGCGACCGGCTCTGCGTCGGGTAAAGGAGGGACACACATCCTCGAGCCCAGCTTGGGGATATTCGGGCGCAGCGGCATGCAGGGAGGCCATTTCCCTCTGGCAGCGGGCATGGGTATTGCCGCGCAGCTACGTGGCAAGGGACAGGTAGCGATGATGTTCTTCGGCGATGGCTGCGGCTGTCGTGCACCCCTGCATGAGGCAATGAACTACGCCTCTATCTGGAAGCTTCCGGTAGTCTGGTTCTGCGAAAATAACGGTCAGTCAATGTCCGTAAAAATGAATAAGACCTGGGCAATCAAGAATATTTCCCAGATCGCCGGCTCATATGCCATGCCCGGCAAGACAATCGAGGACGGGAATGATGTGGTTGCCGTCACCGAGGCAGCGAAAGAATATCTGGACCGTGCCCGAAGAGGTGAAGGCCCTGCATTGCTGGAGATAAAAACCTACCGCTGGCGCGGTCATAACGAGGGTGACGCGATGCGCTATCGTACCAAAGAAGAGGTGGCAGAGCACATGAAGGATGACCCCTTGAAACGCTTTGAGACGCGGCTGCTGGACGGGAGTGTCCTCACCCAGAATGATGTGCAGAGGATACAGTCTGAGGCTGATGCCGAGGTAGCTGAGGCACAAAAGTTCGCCGAAGAAAGCCCTGAGCCCAGACCAGAGGATGCCTTCACGGCACTATATGCGACCACATAACCTTAGAAGCCATCCAAAAGCTCAGTATTCTGAGATAGGGCACATTACCTGCATGTTATTCGGAAA
The DNA here is from genome assembly GCA_043818655.1 of Chloroflexota bacterium. Lineage (GTDB taxonomy): Bacteria > Chloroflexota > Dehalococcoidia > Dehalococcoidales > JAZDNC01 > JBDRFO01. The sequence continues at coordinate 10,749 of JBDRFO010000080.1, read as the reverse complement.
AACAGTTTCTGGATAGCTTGTAATGTGGTGATAAAAGAAGGAGAGAGCGTCATGCGTGAGATTCAATTTTATCGGGCAATCATGGAGGCATTAACCGAGGAGATGCGGCGGGATGAGCGGGTGTTTTTCACCGGTGAGGCGGTCAGCCCGCAAGCCAGTTCCTTAACCCGCGCCACCGATGAGATGTGGCAGGAGTTTGGCGAACAACGCATCAGGGAGACCGGTATCGTGGAGACCATGCTTGCTGCCGGTAGTGCCGGGGCGGCGATGGCCGGGATGCGTCCGGTTGTCGATTTCATGGCAAGTGATTTTATGTTCCCCGCCACAAACGAAATATATCAGGCCGGTCTGTGGCGTTCGGGGCACGGTGCTGCCGAGAACATTTCCGTGCCGGTGGTCTACATGGCAGTCATGAGCAGCTACGGCGGCGGCGGCTTCAGTCATGCCCGCGCCCCGGTTGCACACTTCTGGCGCGGCATCGGTCTCAAGCTTGTTTTACCAACCACGCCCTATGATGCCAAGGGTCTGCTTAAAACTGCCATCCGTGACAACAACCCGGTGGTTTTCTTATCCCACCGGCGCCTGATGACAACACGGGGTCCCGTTCCTGAAGAGGAGTACCTGATACCATTCGGTAAGGCAGAAATCAGACAAGAGGGGAAGGACGTCACCGTCGTGGCGATAAGCTACCAAGTCAGTCTCGCCCTTGAGGCGGCCAAAGAGTTGGAGCAGGAAGGGATTAGCATCGAGGTGATTGACCCGCGCACGCTGGAGCCGCTTGATAACGGGGCCATCTTTACATCGGTGGGCAAAACCGGGCGCCTGGTGGTGGTTGACGATGATTACATTCGCTGCGGTGTCGGCGCTGAGATTGCCTTCAGGGTACAGGAAAACCTGTTCAAATCCTTAAAGGCACCAGTGCAGAGGGTCGGGAATCTGAACACACCGGTCCCGGTCGCCAGGGCTTTAATGGATGCTGTCATGCCCACCAAAGAGAAGATTATCGCGGCAGTAAAGAAAACATTAGCCTGAGGATAATATCGGCAAGACAGTTCTTGCGAAGCCATCCGCAGAACCGGGATACCGAGACAGCGTGTGCGACATGCTCAAATTCGGGAAAACAGTTTCCGGAGAGCCTGTACTTGAAATATAGATTCTCAAGAGAAAGAGAAGAGAGGGAGGATGCCAACACATGGAGTATAAGGTCATCATGCCCCGACTGGGTGAAGAGATGACAGAGGGTAAGGTTGTCGAGTGGCTCAAACAGGAAGGAGACACTGTCAAGGAGAATGAAGCCCTGTTTGTAGTTGATACGGAGAAGGCTGCCCTTGAAGTCGAATCGGAGGTTGCCGGTGTGCTCAAGCGGATACTGGTCAGTGATACGGAGAAAGAAATACCGGTCGGGGAGACAATCGCCATTATTGAAACGAAAGATTGAGGTGCCCTGATGGTATCAGAAGATAAAGGGGAAAAAGAGCGTCACGGGAAATCGGTTGCTGAAGTAATCCGCCTTGCTGGCTGGCGGAAGACCCTTTCCGAACGTATGCTGGCAAGCCACCTGAACCATGCCGAGGTCACCCAGATGCGGGAGGCTGATGCCAGCGAGATGGTTAAAATTCGCGAGGCGCTGGTGGAAAAGTGGGAGAAGGAACACGGCTTCCGGCTCTCCTATAACCACCTGCTGGTTAAAATGACCGCCCTGGCGCTGAAACAGCATCCGGCGATAAACTCTTCCCTGGAAGGTGAGGAGATTGTTGTCTTTAACGATATTAATATCGGCATTGCCGTCGCCCTGGAGGGCGGGGGACTCCTGGCACCGGTGATACGAAACGCAGACCAGAAGTCACTTGTCACACTGGCCCAGGAGGCAATTGCGCTGGTACAGCAAGTGAGGTCACGCCGCTTCCGTCTTGACATCTTAAGCGGCGGTACCTTCACCGTGACCAATGCGGGCATGTACGGCACCGATTTTGTTACCCCGCTCATCAGCGCACCCCAGAGCGCCGCCCTGGGTATCGGGCGCCTGGTGCAAAAACCGGTGGTGCGGGATAACCAGATTGCCATCCGGACAATGATGGGGCTGAGTTTGACCTACGACCATCGCATTATCAGCGGGGCAACCGCCGCCATGTTTTTCAAGACCCTGGAGGAAATAATCGAGCACCCGACCCTGCCGGACATGGGTATCGCGCCAACAGGTTGAGAGACCCAGCTTTTCATTTCATCCCCGGTCAAAGACCCGGATAAATAACCGGTGACATGCTACTCACGCTACGAATGTACTGGTTGAGAAGATTCCACTCATCTCAATCATGATTGGTAAGCTTGCTTTGCGCTATCCCAAGTTCATATCACAACAACCCGAAATGAGTAAAAGGATTGAGAACCCCCCTAGGTCAGGGAGTCTCCTCCACCGGCACCGGAACCCCGGCGACAATCTCTTTCACCATTTCTTCTAACGAGTGCCCACGCAGACGCGATTCTGTCTTGCCGATAAGACGATGGGTCATGATAGGGACAGACAGATATTTAATATCATCAGGGATAACATAGTCACGTCCTCTGATCGCGGCCAAGGACTGGGCTGCCTGATGGAGACTCAAAGAAGCCCGCGGGCTGGCTCCCAGCCGAATACCCTCATGGCTACGGGTCGCCCGGATGATCGCCACAATATAGCTCCGCAGGGAGTCATCAACATGAATCCGGCGGCAGAGTTTCTGCAGGCCAAGCAACTCCTCTGCGGTAATCACGCTCTCCAGGCAATCCAGCGGGTTCTCTTCCTGGAAGCGGGACAGAATGGTCTTTTCTTCCTCCTCAAAGGGATAACCCATTCTTATTTTCATCAGGAAGCGGTCAAGCTGAGCCTCAGGCAAAGGGAAGGTGCCCTCAAGCTCAATAGGGTTCTGCGTCGCCATAATGAGGAAGGGCCGCGGCAGAAGCATGGTCTCCAGGTCAACGGTAATCTGCCGCTCCTGCATACTTTCCAGAAGACAGGATTGCGTTCTTGGTGTCGCGCGGTTTATCTCATCAGCCAGCACAATATTGGCAAATATGGGACCCGGACGAAAAGTAAACTCTGAGGTCTTCTGATTAAAATAATTGATGCCGGTAACATCCGAAGGTAAAAGATCGGGGGTAAACTGGATTCTCTTAAAGCTTAAGCCCAGAGAGCGGGCAACGGTTCGAGCCAGCATGGTCTTGCCAATACCGGGGACATCCTCAATCAGGATATGTCCCTCAGAAAGCAGTGCCACCATCACCAGCGCGATAATATCGCGCTTCCCCACGATAACCTTGCTTACATTATTGAGAAATCTTTCGTTTGCCTCAGTAATCCTGGATATTTCCGGTTTGATACCCCTGGCTGTTCTCTCCATAAAATCCTATCTCCTGTTAAATGACGATTTTCTGTTTGTTTCCTCATAATGCCTGATTCGGTACCAGCTTTGCTGCAACTGTCCCAGTTCAATCTCGTCGGGCAAGAGTAAGCCATAACGTACCCTGACATACTGATTGGTAATAAAGTCAAGATCTACCTGAAAGAGCGGCAGCACTTCCTCCAGGGTATTCAAATACTCGTAAGGGGTTTGGAAAGGAACCCTGGGCCAGCCGTTCGCCGCTGCCCAGGAAAGCATCTGCCGATATATCTCGCGCACCGCCGCCACCTCAGGCAAACCCGTCGCCAGCACACGCTTCTGCAGGAAAGGCAATTTGATACGAAACAGCCAGCGCAGGATACGCTTCAAGAAACTGAGAAGGTCTTCTTTAAAAGCACCATCCAGAGATTCTGTCTGCGCCCCGGCCGTAGCGCTCATCCGGCGAAGCCATTTGAAGATAACCGAAAATATTCGCCATATGGCAATAAGTCCGGCCGCGATCCAGAGAACACCCAGCAAGAAACGGAGTTTCATAAGTAAATCCGGGGAAAATTTGAATACCCCATACCCTTCCTCCGGTGTTTCCATGGGTGCCACGCCACCACTCCCCATGATCTCCTTGACCGGCTCAAGAAAAAACCGCTTCCAAAAATCGAGATTCGCAATATAAAACATTACCCTGACGATAAGCCCCCAGAGCAGCTTGAACGGCATGATTGCCATCTCAAGAATGCTTGGGGTAACCAGAAAGCCGATGACCAGCCCAAGAATACTGACAATGATAATGACAGTAAAAAGAACGGCTGCCCAGTAAGCATGGTGCTGCGAGGTCAGCCAGCTATTACCCTGCTCACCGTGAGCGATCGCCATCCCAAGCAGGGCAAAGGCGATAAAGGCAAGAGAGATCATCACCGAGCTTGCCATTTCCGTCTCTACATGGGAACCGATACCGACCAGAAAAGCAACAAGCAGGAAAGCCAGCCCGACCTGGAAATCCGCGACCGCAACGGTAAAGTCAGGCTTGATTTTCGCCAAGCGAAAACCCATGATCCAGAGAATAATGCTGGTAAAAAAAACCAGCAGCACCGGTTCAAAAGTACTCCATATCCTGACTAAAGCACGCGGCAGGGCGATCAGCCATGTTGGATCAAACAGACCCGTACCGGCAAAGAGCTGAATCTTTGTGATGATCAGCATGCTCGCGAACCAGATTACGATATTCAGCGCCAGGGAATGTTTTCGAGACTGCTTTCGCCGGTCAAGCAGTTTATTTAAGCCAAAAGAAAACCCGTATATCATCAGAAGACCGGGCACAAAAAGGGAATACCCGGCGATTTTGTTACCCAGGATGGCAATCCAGACATACAGCCATGATAACTCCATCCCGGTGATCGCAACATACATCGCGGACTGGCGCCACGTCCTTTTCATCCCGCACCCCCGAAGTTTATTCTCTCAAGATCGGCGGGACTCCTGACACGATACCAGTAAGGATCCAGAGCGGAGTCTTCTTCTCCGCCAATGCTGAGAACCAGCAGCTTGTAGCCATGCTCCCTGAGTTCAGAGGAAAGAGAAAACAGATATTCCGCCGGTCTGGAGACAACCAGGATGATTGTTGTTCCCCACGGTAAAGCCCTTCTTTCATTCTCAAAAAAATCTTCCAGACGACAGGTTGAATACGACGTAACCTTTGCCAGTGCCTCCAGTATGTTGACTAGATGCATGGTGTCGCTTCCGGGGAGTATCCTTATGGCCTCGGGAGAATCAACAAGACGCGAATTAACAAACAATCCAACCTGGTCTTTTTTCTCCACAAGATACATGGCTAAAGAGGCAGCGGTACTGACACCCAGTTCAAAGTCATCCTCAAGGTAAGAACCATCCCTGAAGAAGCTATCGACAGCCAGGAAGATGGCCATCTTAAGCGTCGTTGTCGGTTCAAAAACCTTGACTTCAAGTTTCTGCTGACGGGCACTGGCTTTCCAGTGAACACGCCTCAGGCTATCCTGCAAAGTGTAGTCACGTACCCCGATGGTGCGCGTGGGGTCTTCGAAGATATATCTTTCGGCGCGGGTCTCACCAAGAGGATGCAGCGCCGTCTGACCAAGCTCAAAGACCGGGTAAATCCTGGGGTAAACAATCACATAGTCCATCTTTCTCTGGCATTCTGAGCGGGGATAAAAGCCCAGAATATCGCCGGAGGTAACCGTTATCGGTCCCAAGGTATAGAAGCCCCGCTTGCGGCAGGACAGGTGACAGTCCCAGGTAACACTGGTGTACCATAGTATGGGCGCAGCATTACTCAGTAACTTGTAGCCGCGATGGCTTTCGACGGCTACAGGCATATCTTCAACAAACAGACTCGGAACCTCATCATCAACCTGGAGCCATGGTAACGGCAAGGGCTTCCGGTTGACCACCTTCAGCTTCATTTCGATACGCTCATCCGGGAAGACACGGTTATTGCTGAGATGGCGTGAACAGTTGATGCCAACCAGGGAGAGGCGGCTCCATAGTTTTGACAAACCCGCCGCCGAGAGGACAAGCCCGAGCAGGATGGCAACCATCGCCTGCCCGAACCAGATGGCCAGCAGCAAACCGGCCAGAAGAAACCACAACCCGATATTGCTCAGGAGATAACCGGCAGGCTCAGCGGCAAAGCGCCCTCCCATGACCTCATCGATCTCTTCGGTCTGCTGGGATATCTGTTCCAGTTGATCCTCTGTAATCAGTTCAATACGATGTGCCGACTCTTCAACCTGCTGCCCCCAGCTCTTTTTCTTTTTGGACAAGTTCATCTCTCTGCTGGATCAGTTCCTGCCCTCTCTCAAGGTCCCCCGGCTGACCGGTCAGTTTCTCAATCTGACTGTTTAATGCCGCGATTTGATTTCCAAGCTCGTGTCTCTTAAGAGCAAGCTCCTGCCCCTTCTTAAGCAGATCCCCTTTTTCTCTATCCAGCCTCACTAGCCTGATATTCGGCTCTAACTCCATAGGTGCCTCCAGCGTTGAGAGCGTGAAAGATATTAACAGTACATTATATCAGAAAGAAGAAATATATTAACACCCATTGTCACGTAATACCGGTTCCGGGGCTCCCGATCTTAATTCTCCGGCTTTTTTATCCCTTTGCTGGTTGATTTTTTTCGTATCAACGCCTATCCCGACCTTAGCATTTCCGGGCACGATGGATAAACCTAACTTTTTCCCGTCATGACACTATCCATCGCTTTTTCTTCCTCTTGCTTATAACAGAGTGTCCTGAGAAGATCAATTATCTGAACACGATTGACCAGATCATGCCTTAACGGATGGCTCAGATTTATACTGTAAACACTGCGCCGTCCCTTCTTCCCGCGGGTAATGTAACCATCAGATTCCAGTTGTGCAATGATTTTACTGACACCACGTTCCGTAATATAGACTGCCTGAGCCGTATCACGTATGGTCGCCTGCGGATGTTCAACAATATAGCTAAGAATCAGTCCATGATTGGTAATAAAAGTCCATTTGGCCATCGTAATCTCACCTCACTTACTCCTGACTTGTGCGTATCAGTCCATTTTCTCTTACCAATCAGGTAAACAGCAATATTACCCCCTGATTGTCCATTACCTGCATTTAATTTTACACTAACAAGATTACTAAAATCAATAACTGCAGTTCTTGATTCAGGATTTTATATAAGTCAGCATCGACTCAGCATAAAAATATTTTTCGTGAAACCTATTGACAAAGACACATTTATATGCTAATATCTTCACGAATGGTAATTCATGTAATATATTACATGAATGCTAGTTACGAAATAATAAGGTGGAAGTAAAGGGGACACCCCTTCTTCCAACAAAGGAGGAGACAAATGATACCAACCTATTTCATGCCAAACAACCCTGTCGCTGCTGTCCTCTGCCTCATCATCGGCCTGCCTCTGGCCATCTTCTGGGCCCAGATATTCGAGTTCACATGGGAAGTAATTTGTAATCCCTTCAAAATGCTGTCCCTGGTGATTACTGCTCCGCTTAAGCTGTTCCGGAAGAGCAACAAAGTGAGCGGTGGGATGGTAGCCGGAAAATTAGCTAGCTAAAAAAGATTGATGACACAGCCCATGATGGCAAAAAACTCCTCCAAACACTAATGATTACCCCCCAGAAAATGGGGGGTAATCATTTTACCGGCTGTTCAACTACAGAACCCTATTAGCCGTTAACAGCAATCTTGGCAGGTCTTTTATCAACCTTACGTCTCTTTGTAGCAACGGACAGCGTACCCGATATTCTGAAACCGATAGCCGAACGGGGACAGAAAATCCCTGATTCGATCCCTGTTTGCCACCCCTCCTTCTCCCCCGTGCGGCTCAACAAAAATCTGGGGGCACCTGGAGGCTATCGTCTTGTAAGCGCCACGCAGGACTTCATACTCATGACCCTCAACATCAATTTTCATGACATCCGGCGGCTGACACAGCCCGTCTTTCACAAGGGAGTCGATACTTTAATAATCCACCGTCAGGGTATTGACGACCTCGTTACTGTCATACTTCGCATAACACTCGTAAAGTGAACTTCTTGCGCTATACGATGAGACATAATATGCTGCTGGCATGTCTGATATCAGGATCTGTCCTGCTTGCCTACGGACTATTCTCCAACCTCATCATCAGATTCCTTTTTGGCAGCAAATACCCGCTGGCGGCGGTTTATCTCAAAACATACAGCCTGTCCATGGCTCTCCTGGGATTCTCCCATATTATGATGAGATATTTCCTGTCGATCAATCAGACGAAGGTCAGCTACATGCTTATTACCGTGACGATTGTTCAGATTACCCTGATGACGCTCTTCCATGCCAGTATCAGCCAGATGGTCAATATCATGTTCGTTACCAGCATCCTGTGTCTTCTTTGCCAGCTTCCCTTTCACCTGAGTCGTAAAAAGAAAAAAGAGGCTTCCCGAGTTTAAACTTTCCATGACCTTACAGGCGGGACATCAACCTGCACAGATATAATTTGCCCTGCATCTTTCGGTTATACGCTAAATGTGATTTGATACGCCGCCAATAAGATTCGATAGAATGCTATTTGCATTTGGTTGCTTCGAGAGTGTCATTACGAGCGTAAGCGAAGCAATCTCAGTACAGGGCAAGATTGATTCGTGGCAACACCCCTCCCAATGACATTTATCAACCAAATCCAAACAAAACCTGCAGGAAGGTAATTTCCCTCATGCCTGCATAACGTATATAATTGCTCTTTATGTCTTATATATTTGAGGAGGGGTCATGGTTCAAAAAGTGAGGAGGGTCTTCTTCGGATGGTGGGTCATAAGCGCTGCCTTCTGTATCTTCATGATGATCGGAGGAATAACACTCTATGGTTTCACGGCCTTTTTTAATCCCATACTCAACGAAATGGGGTGGAGCCGAACGCAAGCATCACTTGCTAATTCCTTAAGAAGTATTGAGGGAGGGTTAACACAACCTTTTATCGGATTTTTCATCGACCGGTTCGGGGCAAGAAAATGTATCTTCGTGGGGCTTCTTTTCGTCGGGACGTCTCTAATTCTCATGAGCCGACTCTCTTCACTGATTACATTCTATCTTACCTTCCTTTTGCTGTCTTTCGGACATGGTCTTGGTGTTGGTAACGCAGAGTATTCGGCTGCTTCAAATTGGTTCAAGAGACGGCGCTCTCTTGCCCTCGGTATCGTTGCTTCTGGCTTTGGTTTCTCAGGACTCATGACACCCGTCATTATTACCCTTATCAGTAACTATGGCTGGCGTAATGCCCTGCTAATTCTCGGACCGGCAACACTGGCGATTGGTCTACCGCTATCACTCCTCATAAGACACAAACCAGAGCCGTACGGACTAACACCTGACGGCGACACAGCCCCAGACCCCCAGAGCCAGAGCATGTCTACTTCCCCTGCTGCAACCGCTCAAACCAGCACCATGGCAGGACCGGCATCAGAAGGACTGACAGTGAAGGAGTGCCTGGCAACACGCACTTTCTGGCTACTGGTGCTTTTTTCATTGTTTTGCGGCTTTGCTCAGAGCGCCATGATCATCCATATCATGCCGGCACTTATTTCATACGGCATACCCCAGGGCGTTGCCGGGTGGGCAGTGACAGGAATGACCGGTTTCAGCCTCATCGGAAGGCTGGGGTTATCCTATGCGGGTGACAAATTCGATAAAAGAAAGGTGCTTGCTTTTGCCGCTGCGATTGAAGCAATCGGTATCCTGATTTTTGCTAATATTAGCGCAACGTGGATGATTTTCCCCTTCCTGCTTTTCTACGGTCCCGGACAGGGGGCACTGATACCACTGATCCCTGCGATCCAGGCTGATAGTTTCGGTATGAAATCCTTTGCCACCGTAAGAGGACTCCTTTTCTCCGGTATGCTTCTTCCGGGGGTTGTTGCCCCGATCTTTGCCGGCTGGATTTACGATACACAGGGCAGTTACCGCCTTGCTTTTATGCTATATGCCGCCATCTGTGTCCTGGCAGTACCAACCATTTTCATGATTAATAAGCACAGAAAAGAGACAGCTACCTCCTGACAGCGTATGCCGAGATGGGAAACCATTTTCCCTACTCATAGAAGATGCCTGAAGGACTTCTAACCTATCGGCTTCCCATCTCACCTTGCCCAGAGACCATTTAGCTTCATAAGGCCTCTGCCAGCCTTTCTTGGAAGCTCTACATATTATTGCATTTTATTGCATTTTATTGCATTACGTTTATTGCATTCCGTCCCCGCCCTAACTGCCGTTCCATTTCTTCAAGGGGTGTACCTGTTTCGTACAGGCTTTTTGCCATGGTGTCTTCCTCAGGCTGCCAGCGGAGGTCATCCTCGCTGGGTTTGCTCTTTGTGGTCCTCACAGCAGTTAAAATCTGCTCGATTGTCAGCATGCTTAACCTCCTTAATGACCTTCTGTAAATAACCCCCCTCTAGCACTATAACCAGCGCGGAGCGATTGCCTGAAACCAGTGTGGTAAAGGTTTGTCGCGCCTGACGGTGGATTAAGCGGTCAATAACCTGACCCCGCTGTGAGACCAGAATCAGAGCACGAGCCCTGCTAATCACTTGAAAACCGCCTGCGGCGATGCCACTGGCAAATTGTGCAATCTCGCCACATTGAAGGATGACACAATTCTATTTTGACCAGTCAGAGTCTTCGGCATCGAATGTGCCATCGTAGTATTGCACGCTCTCAATTGTTTAAGGTGCGTAGGATACCGACAATCTTAGCAGCTCGGGTAAGCTACCGAACGACGAGCACGCTTAGCAGCTTACAAAGCTAAATCACAACCTTGCAGCAATCAGTCCGTAGCAAACAGGGAGTTAAGCAACTCGAAGTTGTAAACTGC
>JBDRFO010000079.1:0-13573 GCA_043818655.1 Chloroflexota bacterium | reverse complement strand
TAGCGTGTAGTACCGATTCAAACTGGAGACAGACGTGGCAAGAAATAGGCGACTTATCATTATTTTAGCAGTTATTGGGGTTGCCTTCCTTGTCACCGGTATTATTGGGTTAGCTTTGGTAAACAGACCAAGACTTAGCACTGAGATGGTTGAAGTTGCTGTAAAAACAAAACTTGCCAGCATGAAACTGGACACAAGAAGCATAGATAGTGTAACGGATTATCAAGGATATTATTCTGGTAAGGGTGTTTGGGTTGGGACAGCTACTGTAACGGTAACATACACTTATCATACTCCGAGGTCGTTAGACCAGATATTTGGCCATATACCGTCAACACCTTCAACTGAATTACCTGTTACTGATTCTGAAACTGTAACTTGGTATTATAATGAACGAACGCAACTATTAGAGATGGTGAGATAAGATGGGCAAAATGGACACCAAAGTCGGATAAATTAGACTCTGGTGAGATAGGCCCGCGCGAAAGCGGTGAAACCTGCTATTTGTCCAGCTCGGAAAGGTCAAACTTCATGCCGTCGCTGGCGGCAATCACCCTCACGCCGGTTTCCTGTGACATCCTCTCCGCAATCAGCGCCGGATTTGCCCGCCAGACTTGCGTCCCGAAGTGGGTCAGAATCGCCGCTCTGGGCTTCAGGTGGCGGATAATTTCCCCGGCATCGGCCACCGAGAGGTGGTAAAAACGGGGATTGGCTTCCAGGAAGACGGTGTTGATGATCAGCAACTCGCCGGTGTAGCACCGGCTCAATCCGGCAAAATAACGGCTGTCGGTAATATAAGAGAAGGTATGCGCCGGCGTCCTGAAGATGATGCCGTAGGTTTCCACGCCGTGGATGTGACGGAGCGGCGTAGAAAAAGAGATGTTCCCTGCGGTGTAGGATTTTCCCTCTTCCAGGAGAACGATACCGTCAAGGGATTCTTTCAGGTATGAGTAGAGCACCGGCTCAAAATCCAGGGCGTCTTTGGGGGCAAAAAACCAGCCGTGCGGCTTGAAGCCGCCGCCGGTCATGGCCTCGACCATGATGTTGACGTCGCCGCTGTGGTCTAAATGCCGGTGCGAGATGATGATGGCAGAAAGGTTCTCCGGCTGGAGATTTCTTTTGGTGCTCTGAATGATGCTTCCAGGTCCCGGGTCAAGGAGTATCTCCGTGCCGTTTAACTTGAGCCACATTCCGCCTGAGGCGAGAGTCTGCCGCGATACCATGATGCGGGCACCGCCGGTGCCCAGGAAAGTGATGCTCTCATCTGGCTCTTGCTTTTCATTCACGGGTATATTATAGCCAATATCGGGGGCGATGTCTTGAAGAATACGGCAGGCACGACAAACCGGTTTATAAGCCGACTATTCCTTTTCTTACCCCTGCTTCAGCTCCCAGTCGTAGGGGATATCATTTTCAAAGGGGTCAAAGCGGTACTCGTCGACATCATTGATGTTGAAAGGCTCCGAGGGGAAGTTAATCAGGTAGCTTGCCTCTGTGCCGTATGGCTTCTGCCCGTGGATGACACCGGGGGGTATCGTGACCATGATGTGGTTATGCTCCCCCAGGAAGAACTCGTTGACAACACCCCGTGTCGGGGAATCCCCCCTGGCGTCATAAAGAACTAATTTTGACATCCCCTTGATGACCACCATGTAGTCGGTCTGCTTCTTGTGGAAGTGCCATGCCTTGACCACCCCGGGGTAGGTGATGGAGACATACGCCTGTCCGAACTTCTGGAAAAACGGGTCATCGGAGCGCAGCATCTCCATCAGCCCGCCGCTCTCATCGCAGTGCATGACAAGCTTTTTTACCTCAACACCCTGAATCCTGGGTCGGGATTCGTATTTTGCCCGTTCTGCTTTATCTAACATCTTTTTATCCTTTATTCCTGACGCTGTGCCCTGCTAAACCCGGTACAGGGCACGCATTTTCGCTCCTGTGTTTTGACTGATAAAACTCAAGCCCAGTATGTTTTATAACCTATCCGGGAACTGATTTTCCGAATTCGGGCATATGGACGGATTGCTTCGTCGCTGTTGCTCCTCGCAATGACTGAACAGGGTATCTTTCTCCTTTGACAGACTTTACCAATGAGTGAAACAAATTCAAGAAACTTGCACATCGGGTTTCTAAGAGGGATGCAGATGTCCTTTTTTCATCATGTAATCAGACAGGGCTTCCTGCCAGGGCCTCATGTCATCCATGCCGAGCAGTCGAAGCTGGTAGTTATCCAGCACCGAGTACGGGGGTCTTTTTGCCTTTTGCGGGTACTCCGCAGAGGTGATGGGGATGAGGGGTGTCCTGATGCCCGCCAGACGAAATATCTCTCTGGTAAACTCATACCAGGAGCAGCTGCCTTTATTGGTGATGTGGCAGATGCCGTAGTGTTCTGTCTCAATCAGCCTGCCGATCTTCCCTGCCAGGTCCCGTGTGCAGGTTGGGGAGAAGACCTGGTCATTTACCACGCGAAGCTCGTTTTTCGTCTTCCCCAGTCTTAAGATGGTCTCGATGAAATTGCCGCCCTTACCGCTGGAGCTGGCAACGCCGAAGAGTCCTGATGCCCGGACGATAAAATACCTGGTGCAGAGGTGCCTGACCATAATTTCGCCGGCGAGCTTTGACTTTCCGTAGATACTGAGCGGGTGAGGGATGTCAAACTCTGTATACGGCAGGTTTTCCTCCCTTTTTTCGCCGCCGAAAACATAGTCCGTACTGATATGAACAAGCCTTGCCCCCATCTCCTGAGCGGCTACCGCAACGTTCCTTGTCCCGATGGCATTGACCAGATAGGCTTCATCCCGATGGTCTTCACAGTCATCAACACGAACGTATGCCGCGGTGTTGATGACAACATCCGGCCGGTATCTGGAAAAGGCTTTTTTCACCGCGTCCATGCTGGCTATCTCAATGTCGGCATGGGTCAGGGGGATAAGCTCCATGTTGCTCAGGACCTGGCAGAGGTCACTTCCCAGCTGCCCGTTGGCACCGGTGATTAAAACCCTCATCTGTCTGTGTACATCCTCTCGTAGTAGCTCAGGTACGCGCCGCTTTTGATGTGCTGCCACCAGTCCTCGTGATCCCGGTACCAGTTGACCGTATCCTCAATTGCCTCATCGAAGGAATACCGGGGCCTGAAGCCCAGTTTCTCTGCGATTCTGGTGGTATCAAGGGCGTAGCGCTGGTCGTGACCGGGGCGGTCGGTCACAAACCGGATGAGGCTTTCCGACTTGTGCAATATCCGGAGGATTTTTTTCACCAGCGCCAGGTTGGTTCTCTCACTCCCGGCGCCAATGTTGTATCTCTCCCCGATGCGTCCGGAGCCGATAACCAGGTCGATTGCCCGGCAGTGGTCGCAAACGTGGATCCAGTCCCTTATGTTAAGACCGTCACCATAGACGGGAATCTCTTTATCCTCCAGGGCATTGGTAATCACCAGCGGGATAAGCTTCTCGGGGAACTGGTAAGGCCCGTAGTTATTGGAGCCGTGGGTGACGATAACCGGCAGTTTGTAGGTGTGGTGATAGGCACGGCACAGGAGGTCGCCGGCTGCCTTGCTGGCAGCGTAGGGGCTGTTGGGCATGAGAGGTGAATCCTCGCGGAATTTGCCTTCCGCACTCAGTGACCCGTAGACCTCATCGGTGGATATCTGGATAAAGCGTCCGGCGCCGTGCTTCCTTACCCCTTCCAGCAACACCTGGACACCCCGGATATTGGTCGTGACAAAAGGGGAAGCGTCCATGATGCTGCGGTCAACGTGCGATTCGGCGGCAAAATTGACGATGACATCAAAATGCTGCCCGATTATTTCATCAATAAGGGCAGCATCAGCAATATCTCCCTTAACGAAGCGGTAGCGGTTATCACGTGCGATATCCCTCAGGTTCTCCGGGTTCCCAGCGTAGGTCAGCTTGTCCAGGTTGGTAATCGTCCAGTCGGTATGTTCGGCTAACGCATAGCGGATAAAGTTGCTGCCGATAAAACCCATGCCACCGGTTACGAGAACATTCTTCACCCTTTATCCCTCTATAGCTCAATTTTGGCATTATCACCAATAAACAGTCTGATTACCTTGAAGTTCTGCATCCCCTTCTTCACCTCGGTGCTCCGGCCGATAAGGGAATCGGCAAGCCTCTCCATCTGGATGATACGGCAGTTTTCCATAATCACCGAGTGTTCAATCGAAGAGTCCTTGATGATGCTGCCCGCACCGATACTGGTAAAAGGGCCGATAAAGGAGTTCTTGATGCGGCAGCCCTCAGCAATGGAGACAGGCCCCCTGATGGTGCTGTTGATCACCTCTGTGTCTTCCCTTATCTCTACCCTGCCGACGACATGGCTGTCGGTGCCCAGCTGAATTGCAATATTCCTTTTCAGCAGGCTATCCAGCACCGTCCGGTTTGCCTCAAGCAGGTCATCCTTTTTCCCCGTATCCAGCCACCACCCGGAAAAGATGTGACTGCGGACAACATGGCGCTCATCAATGAGGTTCTGGATGGCATCGGTGATCTCAAACTCACCCCTGAAGGAGGGCTTTATCTTGCCGATGGACTCATGAATCTTCGGGGTAAAGAGATAGATGCCGATTAAAGCCAGGTTGCTCCTCGGTTCTTTCGGTTTCTCCACCAGGTGGATCACCTTGCCCGTGGCGTCAAGTTCGGCAACACCGAAAAGACGGGGGTCTGCCACCTCCTTGAGCAGTACCAGCGCCGCGGGGGCACGTTCGTTGAACTCACTCACAAACTGGGTGATTCCCCCTTCAATCAGGTTGTCCCCAAGAAACATGAGGAAGGAAGCGTCACCAAGAAAATCCCGGGCTGTCTTCACGGCATGGGCCAATCCCAGCGGCTCGCTCTGGGTGATATAGGTGATACGGGCATCCCATCTGCTGCCGTCGCCAACCGCCTCTTTCACGAACCCGCCCGTCTCCGGCGAGATGATAATGCCGATGTCGGTGATCCCTGTTTCTCTAACCTGATCCAGACCGTAGAAAAGGATGGGTCTGTTGGCGACAGGCAGAAGCTGTTTCGCCATGGTATTGGTCAGGGGTCTGAGCCTTGTTCCCCTGCCGCCGGAAAGGATTAGCGCTTTCAAAGTGGACAAACCTCCTTTGCCATCGGTGACAAAACAAATCCGGGCGGAACGATGTTCGGTTGCGGTAAGCAGGGGCAGAGCAAAGAAATCTCCTCACCGAAAGCACGTTCCTGCCATGTATGATTGGCGGAACACTTCCGGCGTAATTAAATAATACTTTTGGCGCAGAGTCAAGGATTGGGGAAAGAGATTTCGCTCTGTCATTGCTTTGCCGCTACCGTTCCTCGGAGTGACATTTATCAACCAGAACCAGACAAGGCTGTTTTCGGAACTTGTTGACTCAAGGCGCAAATGTGATACTATATTTGAGGTGCAGAAATACCAGCGTCATTTCTGCATAGATTCGGCAATCATTGCTGAAAGTTCTTTCCTGCATCATATTATTGACTCATGTTACGCAAAATGAAGTTGGAAATCGGATGATTCGCAAAGCTAAACTGCGTAACATCACATTATTGAAACCGGATTGAGGAGGGAAATCGTGATTAGAGAGTTGTCCTCTGAGCAGGTAAGGTGGGCGTGTGACCCTGCGTTGTTCAATTGTGAATCAACCGTGGAGCTTACGCCCGCGGCTGGCATCATCGGGCAGGGCAGAGCGCTCAGCGCCCTGGAGTTCGGTCTCAACATGGCCAACCCGGGCTTCAATATCTATGTCTCAGGGCTGCCGGGCACCGGCCGAACCACTGCCATCAGGACTTTCCTGGAGGCGCTGGCGGCAAAGAAGACACCGCCCCCCGACTGGTGCTATGTCCATAACTTCCGCGATGCCTACTCCCCCAGGGCGTTGAAGCTGCCGACAGGTACGGGGGCGGTCCTGAAAAAGGAGATGGAATACACCGTCGAAAATGCCAGCTGGAGCATTGCCCAGGCTTTTGCCAGCAAGGAGTATGCGGACAAGCGGGAGGAGATAAACCAGGCGCTGAACAAGCAAAAGGAGGAGTCTTACCAGGTCCTCAGTACGAAGGCGAAGGAGGCTGGTTTTCTGATCCAGCCCACACCGTCAGGGCTGGTTTTTGTGCTGGCGTACGGCAATACACCGGTAACGCAGGAGCAGTACGAAAGCCTCAGTGATGAGAAAAAAGAAGAGATCGGGAAGAAGCAGGAAGAGCTGAACAAACTGATGCGGGATGAGATGACCAAGCTGAAGGTCGAGGAAGCGGACACCCGGAAAAAGCTCGATGATACCGACCGTGAGGTAGGGCAGTATGCTATCAGCTACCTTTTTGATCAAATGGAGGGCAAGTATCATGACCTGCCCCAGGTGCTTGATTACCTGCATGAGGTGAGAAAAGACATTACCGAGAACCTTGGGCTGTTTGAGGCAGAGCCAAAAAGCACCGGGCTCGAACCGCTGGCTGCCTTGCAGGCGCAAACCAGGCAACAGTCTCTCAGGAAGTACACGGTCAATGTCCTGGTGGATAACGCATCACTTAAGGGTGCGCCGGTGGTGCTGGAGTTTAACGCAACCTTCAACAACCTTTTCGGACGCACGGAAAAGGAATCCCAGTTTGGCAGTTTGTATACCGATTTTATCATGATCAAGAGTGGCTCTTTGCACCGGGCGAACGGCGGTTATCTCGTCGCCCGTGTCCCGGACATTCTGCTCAACTTCCAGTCATGGGAGGGACTCAAGAGGACGCTCCGGGAACGCAAGCTGGTCATTGAAGAGGTTGCCGAACGTCTTGGCTATGTCTCCGCCAAGACGCTGACCCCCGAACCCATCCCCCTCGACACCAAGCTGATTCTCATCGGCGACCCCTATCTTTACTATCTCCTGTACCGTCAGGACCCGGAGTTCAAGGAGCTGTTCAAGATCAAGGCTGACTTTGACAGCCGTATGGACAGGTCGGAAGCCAATCTCCAAAGCTACGCCGGCGTTATCTGCCGGCTGTGTCATGAGGAAGGGTTAAAACACCTCAAGAGTGCTGCCCTGGCGAAGGTCATCGAATACAGCACACGGCTTTCCGCTGACCAGGAAAAGCTCTCCACGCTGTTTGCCAGTGTGGCTGATATTGTTCGTGAGGCAAGCTTCTGGGCGGGGAGAGATGAGGCGGCGTTTATTGAAGCCAGGCATGTCACCGGGGCAATCGAGAAGAAGGTCTACCGCTCCAACCTTATCCAGGAGCGCATCAATGAGATGATCGCCGACCGGGTGCTTTTTATTGATACCGAGGGAGAAGCCGCGGGGCAGCTGAACGGTCTTTCGGTGCTGGACCTGGGTGATTTCTCTTTTGGCAGACCCAGCCGTATTACCGCCAGCGTCGGTGTGGGCAGGGAAGGACTCATTGATATTGAGCGGGAGTCCAGGCTTGGCGGCCCCCTGCATACCAAGGGGGTCATGATACTGATCGGCTACCTGATCGGCAAGTATGCTCAGGCGGCACCCCTGTCTCTCTCCTCACGCCTGGTATTTGAACAGAGCTATGAAGGGGTTGATGGGGACAGTGCCTCCTCTGCTGAGCTTTACGCCCTGATCTCCCGTCTTGCCGATGTGCCGATCAGACAGGGTATTGCGGTTACCGGTTCGGTGAACCAGAATGGGGAGGTGCAGGCGATTGGTGGGGTCAACGAGAAGATCGAGGGTTTTTTTGAAGCCTGCCGCCTGAAGGGTTTGACGGGAAACCAGGGTGTCTGTATCCCGGAAAGCAATGCCAGGAATCTGATGCTGAAAGAAAGCGTGGTGGAGGCGGTGAAGGCGGGCAAGTTCCATATTTATGCCGTGAGCACCATCGATGAGGGGATTGAGCTTCTTACCGGGATGCCGGCGGGCGTGAGGCTGCCGGACGGCAGCTTTGAGCCGGGCATGGTTAATGATCTCGTGCAAAAACGCCTCAAGAGCCTTTCGGAGACACTCAGGCAGTATTCGCGAAACGGGGAGACGGCAGGGGCTGCTGGGAGCAAGAAAGAAGAGGAAGCGTCAGAGAAAACAGAGAAGAAGGAGTAACCCCGCCCTGGTATTTAAGCAAAGTGATGCAGGTTTACCGGCGGCAGTATAACAAGCACGTGATTAGAAGCCATCCAAAACTCAGTATCCTGAGATATGGCACATTACCTGCTCCGATTCAGAAAAACAGTTTCTGGATTGCTTGTAGTGCTGGATTGGCCCGGTGCCCATGAGTGTCAGGATGCGCTCTTTTGTTCCCCTGGGTTTGTTTCTTATCTTTAATGTTGTCTTCTGCCTGGTGCTCATCTATTACTGGGAGGAGATAAAGGAACTCGGTAGATGGGATTACCCCTTTATCTTTCTCATCAGTTTTATTGCCGGGAGTAGTCTGCCCGTACCGGCACCGCAGATAATCGTGGTATTTGCCATGGCATCGGTGCTGAATCCGTTGCTGGTGGGCTTGGTTTCCGGACTGGGTGCCGGTGTCGGCGGCACGATGGTCTACTTTTTTGGTCGTGGCGGGCGCTGGTTCTTTTACCGGATTAATTCTGCCACCATGCATGGCAATGGCACTGTCTCCCGCTGGACGGATATGATTACCCGCTGGGCGAAGAACAAAGGCTCGCTGGTGGTCTTCCTGATGTCGGCCCTGTTCAACCCTGCTTTCGCTCCCATGGCTCTGGCAATGGGGGCAGTACGCTTCAATGCGGTGAAATTCTTTCTCCTGTGCTGCGCGGGCAATATCATGAAAAGTATGGTCATCGCCTACGCAGGCTACCTGGGACTTGGCTTTTTGTTCCGGTGTCTCGGGATAAATACCTAAATCTCACCCTGTTTTGACACCCAGGTCTCTTACCTCCCAGGGCAGCTTCACACCGTGCCCCCATCTCTCGTGGGCATAGAAAGAAATATCCAGATGGTGCTTTTCTCCTGCCCTGCGCCAGGAAGCCAGGGATAGTTTCCCCGCATCGGCAAGCACGTTTGCCAGCTCCGTGCCCCCCCGCGCCAGTACCGCCTGCACCTCGCTCCATGCCGGGCTTTCCAGTTTCAGGCTGATACCCCTTGCCGGCAAACTGTCCCTGAGACCGGACAGACGTCTGTTCAGCACCGAGAGGGGTGCCATGGGCAATCGCTCCCAGGGCGTTCCTGCTTTGGGAACGAAGGGTGCCACACTCAGGATGAGCCTTGCGCCTGCCCTCTTCCGGTCAATTATCTCCTTGCACATCAGGGCAAGGCGGGCTATTTCCGTCACGTCCTCATCGGTTTCCGCCGGTAAACCAACCATGAAGTAGAGCTTGAGTTGCCTTATCCCTTCCTCCGCCACGCTGGAAACTGCTGACAGGACGTCGTCACGGTTGATGCCTTTCCCCATTGTGCACCAGAGATGCGGCGCGCCAGTCTCCGGGGCAAGGGTGACGGTCGTCGCTCCGGAGCGCACCAGCTCTCTGAGGACAGTCCGGGGAAAAGGCTTTACCCTGAGCGAGCTGACGGAAATCCCCGCCCCCATCTCCCCAAGCTCCCCCAGCAGCTCTTCAAGCTCAGGGTAGCCGGAGACATCCGGGCCGACGAGCCCCAGCCTCCCGCGGTATTTCAGCCCTTCTTTGGCCTGCGCAAGCAGCGTTTCCCGCGCGCGGAAGCGCACCGGGGAAAAGGTGTTCCCCACCAGACAAAAGCGACAGCCCCAGTTGCAGCCCCGCTCTGCCTCGATGAGATACATATCGCCAAACTCGGTATCACGTGTCATGATCACCGAACTGACGGGGAAATCATCCAGGTTTTCGGCATACTGGCGGCGGACAGGCTTTCCTTCGTAGAACTGCGGGACGTAAACGCCGGGCAGTGCGGACAGCCTTTGTCGCAGTTCGTTGCGGCGGAGCGTCCCCGTTTCGGCTAGCACCGGCAGTATGGCGGGGATGATCGGCTCTGCCTCACCGATACACAGGGCGTCAAAGAACGGCGCGAGGGGCATGGGGTTGGCGGTAATACAGGGGCCGCCGGCAATAATTACCGGATGAGACGCATCCCTCTCGCTGGCAAATAACGGAATACCGGCTGCCTTCAGAATTTCGGGGATATGAAAATAGTCAAGCTCATAGGTCACACTGAAGGCAAGGACAGGAAAATCAGAAAGAGGTCGTCCGCTCTCAAGGCTCAGGGGCAGGGCGTTATCTTTTCCCCAGAAAACCCGTTCGCAGACGACGTTATGGTCGCGGTTAAGCAGCCGGTAGATGGCATGAACCCCCAGGCTGGACATACCGATATCGTAGGAGCTGGGATAGATCAGTGCAATGGGGAGTCTCCCGCCCCAGTCCTTGACAATCGTGCCCTCTTCACGCTGGAGCTGCGGTGATGCCAGTCCGGTTCTCTGCCTGTTCATGTTTATCTCCGTATTATATCCTTACCACCCGGCGATTCATAGAAGTCATCCAGAAACCCGGTATCCGGAGATAGGGCACATTACCAGCGCATACTCAGAAAAGCAGTTTCTGGATCGCTTGCAACGTTAGCGGATGAGGCGGCATGAAGACAACCCTGTCCGTCAACCATGACAGAACAGAACCAGCCGCCCCATACAGTTGCTTCTGACGATGCTCTCATGTATGATAGCCGTAGAGAATGACAAAGGATACCAGATGAGCAGCGCGCTAAGTCTTCAGGGCATATCCAAAAGGTTGGGAGGCCGCGAAATCCTGAAGGATGTCAGCTTTACGGTCAACCGCGGGGATGTCTTTGGCTACCTTGGGCCCAACGGGGCAGGCAAAACCACGACAATCAGGATTCTCCTTGGCCTGCTTCCGCCTTCATCGGGCAGTGCCCGTATTATGGGTCAGGATGCCTCTCTGGATGAATCCCGCCGGAGCGTCGGCTTTGTCCTGGAGGCAGATGGTCTCTACGATAATATGACCGCTCGTGATAACATCGCCTACTATGCCCGGATCTATGGGGTCTCCCGTCCCGAAGAGCAGATCGAAAAATCCCTGAAAATGGTGAACCTGTCTGACAAGGCCGGGGAAAAGGTGGGCACCTACTCCAAAGGGATGAGGCAGCGGCTCACTTTAGCCAGGGCAATGGTGCACAACCCGGACATTCTGATTCTGGATGAGCCAACCGCCGGTATTGACCCTTCGGGACAGATCGAGATCAGGAAGATTGTTTTTGATATGACCCACCGGGAAGGAAAGACGATTTTCCTCAGTTCGCACAACCTGGACGAGGTGCAGCGTATCTGCAACCGTATTGCCCTGATTGACGGGGGGAGGATAAGGCTTTACGGGGAGCTGGATGAGCTGCAGCGGGGCATGAGCCAGGGAGAGGTGATTATCGAAACGAAAGAAGCTGTCCCGGAGATGGTCCTGGCTGAGTTGAACAAGATTCCTGAGGTAGGCATCAGGAGTTGCACGGAAAGAACCCTCCATATCTCCCTGGACAAAAATATGGATGTCTCCGACGTGGTGAGATTCCTTATCCAGTACGACGTGAGAATCGAGCAGGTACAAAAGAGGCAACCGTCCCTCGAAGAAATATACACTGCCATCTTGAAAGAGGCGGGGGATAAGAAAAATGGATAGGGTCATGATTATTGCTGCAAAAGACATCAAAGAGGCTCTTCACAGCAAGGTAATCTATATCTACATGCTGTTTCTTTTCCTTCTTTCCATGTCCTATTTCAGCAGCTTCAGAAATGTGATCGGCAGTCTTTCGGAACAGGGGTTAAGCCTGCTGGAGATCCGGTTTGCCGGCCGGGCTTTTCTCAATGGTGTTTACTACACGCTGCCCCTGGTGCTCTCCATGCTAATCTGCGGGATTTTCTCCGCCTACGCGGTGATTCTTGACAAGACCAAACGCACCCTTGAGTCCCTCCTGGCAACACCGGTAAGCCTGCGGGAGGTCTGGTTGGGGAAGAGCCTGGCGGTTGCCCTGCCCGGTGTCGCGGTTGCCCTGCTCGTTTCCTCCCTGGCACTTGGGGCGATGAATATCCTGATCGTCATGCCGTCGGTGGGCGACTTTATCCTGCCGGACATGCTGCCTATGATTACCGCCCACGTCATTATCCCTTTGCTGACGTTTCTGGTGGTTACCCTGGTCAGCCTGCTGCAGTTGATAACGAGAAACCCCAGGCTGGCCAATCTCACCTTCACTGCTGTCTTTCTGGTTATCTACTTCAGCACCATTACAGAGCTTACCGCTTCCTGGGACTTCAGCCTGATCTATCTTGTCGTTGCTGCCCTGCTTGCGGCGGTCATCTTTTACCTTTCCCGTTTTCTGACTAGGGAGAGGGTTATCCTTTCCAGCAGGTGAGAGTGGGGCTGATATCATCAGGTCAGTTTTATATGTCACTCTGAGGGCGAAGCCCGAAGCAATCTCAGAGGAGTTGGGTCATTCTTCGGGAGCCTTTACTGTGGACACATACTTGCATATAATAAATGTGATGCAAGAGGACATAATGGCTCTACTGGACAAGGGGATACTCTTGGCTACGACGTTAAAACTTGACGTCAAGGAGGCATAATGTTCAGGGACTTTTTAGTCGGTACGTTTGGCAAGATTCTTCAGGTACTATTCGTTGTCGGGGGATTGTTCTTCCTTATTGGTGGCTTGTTTGGCGGTTCGGGAGTTGGTATTGTTCTTGGTATAGTTCTTCTTTGTATGGGTGCTGGAATGAGATATGCATTAGGCAGTATTTTTAGGATTCGTTAAATTCTAAGCTAAATGGTCAGTTAGTAGTATTACGTTCCAATTAGAACGGTTGTGTCAATCACCAAAAACCTGTTTTATACGTAGCGTAATGTTTAGTAACAACCAGTTCTTTTTAGTTTAACACCAAATTAACGCCAAAATCACAGCTATAGTTTGAAGCTAGTACTAGGCCCGGGTTACCCGGGCTTAATTTTTTAGCGCGACGCGCGGTTTAGGAATCTGTTAGCAGTTCTCCCAACCCTGCATTTTACATACAAAATGGTTTTTCCCTGTCATTAGCATTTTCCTCATTATGAAGCTAATATGCCATATGATACCAACCCTTTACTTTTCTTCTATGACCAATTTGTGACCAAAATATCGACTCTACTTTAGCTTTATTGCCACTGACATAGGCAAGGTGAAATAACAGTTACTTATTATTATGAACTTGGCGCTAAAAAGATGGATTGGTCACAGCACAAAAAGATGAATTGTGGCCACCGGGGAAAAGCTGGATTCGCTACTGGCAGATATCGGCCTTTCTTTCTAAACACTGCCTCTTTTTTTACTATATACACATTGGGGGCAAAAAGGGATTATAATATCACCGCCAGGGAGCTGGGGTATGGCATTTAAAGTGTCCGCTACTTTCAATGGCCCAATTATTCCACTTTCGCTGACTACATACATAATAGAGACCAGTGGAATCTAACCTCTGCCCGGTAAATTGCTTATCCGTAGGGACTGAACCGGAAAGTATCATACTAAAGATAAATCTTTCAACTATTACCTAATAGCCACTCTTGGTGCGTCACTATTATTCGAGTTTTGAAGATGGGATTAAAATCTTCCAATCCAACCATTCTAGTTCCTCGAAAGTCAACCTCTCAGTGTATATTATTTCTCCTTTGTCATTCA
>JBDRFO010000078.1:0-2436 GCA_043818655.1 Chloroflexota bacterium | reverse complement strand
CTTGCGTCGTTATAACAATTGCTGTTGTTAACTTTTACTTCATTACTGGCAAGGAACCTCAGGTCTGGCTGATTTACTCTATTGTCTTCAACATCCTCACCATTTTCCAGGTTATAGTCTCGCAGAGCACGATAATATCTTCAACAGGCAGGCAGCCCGTGATGCTTTTATCGAAGAGGATATTCGCTTCGGGGGGGAACTCGCTGTCGCCTTTCCAGATGACAAAAGTTATGGGTACGTGCGGGAAAGCCGGGACAGTTGCAGAAATGTCTCCGAATTCCGCTTTCACACCACCCATTTCCCGGGCAACATCAAGCAGTTTTCCCGGCTCTTTGCCGAAAGAATTTGTCAGTGGTTTCAAAGTCCTTGCCTGGTAGGTGCGAAAGTAGTTCGCTCCCTCCGGCAGTTCTTTGAAGGTGATGAGGCTGCCAGTGAGGGTTTTACCGCCTGCCGTGAGCAGGTAGTGAAGGACAAGAATTTTCTCGCGAAGCGGAAGATTTTCCCTGTTTTCTTCCGCTATTTCGACATCAGGTAAAGAAATCCGGCAGGTTGCCCCCAGGTATTTTATGTACAGGCTACCGCCGCGGTATTCAGCCCCACTCCGCCCCGCGATTTCTGCCGGGTCTGCCGAAGACAGCTTTTTAACCGCAATGGAGTAAGCCTCGTTCAGGCTGTACTCGAAATTTTTGTTTTCGGGGAATTTTAAGTTTTTGTCCTGCATAAATTAGTTCTTTTGAATGTCACTCCTGCGAAAGCAGGAGTCTAAATGCTATGACAGTCTAAGATGTCAGGACATTCTCCTTAATCAATGATTTAGATTCCCACTGGAGTTTACCCCGTATCCCGTATCAAGTCTTGTCCTGTACTGGATACAGGAACGGGACAGGCCGCGATACGGAGCGGGAATGACAGGTCGGGGATTTTGCTTTTTAATATAAATGAGAGATATTAAAAAGGTCATCCCTCCTCAATATCTCTCAAATTCCTGAAGCCTGTTACCGCTTGAGCCGCTTGATGATTTCCATCACCGGGTTCACTTTATTCATGGTGAAGAAGTGCAGGCCCGGTGCGCCGCCGTCGAGAAGCTCCTGGCACTGCTTGACGCAGAAATCAACCCCTGCCCTGTAAGATGCCTCGTCGTTGCCGTCTAAAGGTTTAAAAATATCCGTTACAAACTGGGGGATGGATGCCCCGCAGTTTGACGTGAATTTTAAGAGCCCCTGATAGCTGGGGATGGGCATGATGCCGGGGATGACGCGGGCTTTAACGCCGATTGCCCGGATTCTCTTTATATAATCAAAGTAGTCTTTATTGTCATAGAAAAGCTGGGAGATGATGAACTCGCCGCCGGCATCCAGTTTGACCTTCAGGTACCTGGCATCGGTCGCCTTGTCCGGGGCTTTGATGTGCCCCTCGGGGAAACCGGCAACGCCGATGGAGAAATAGTTATCGTAGGAGCGGATAAGATTAATAAGCTGGTAGCAGTACTCGAACCCGCCGGGAGAAGGGACCCAGTCCTTGACGCCCACCGGGGGGTCGCCTCTGAGTGCCAGTATATTGCGGATGTTGTTTTTGGTGAGTGTCTCCAGCATCTCCTGGAGCTCCTGTTTGTTATGCCCGACGCATGTCAAATGGTGAATCACCGGGACATCGAACCTTTTTTGCAGGTCATCAACGATGGCGGTTGTCCACTCACGGGTCGTGCCGCCAGCGCCGTATGTCACGGCAAACCAGTCGGGCTTGAGCTCAAGGTAAGCTGAAACCGTCTCAGGGAGCTTCTTCCTGCCCTCTTCCGTCTTCGGTGGGTAGAACTCAAAAGAATAAGTCCTTTCCTTCTCCTTCAGTATGTCCGAGATTTTTTTTATCATCTTGTTTTTACTCCTCTGAATTACTCTATACATCAAGCCAGGAATGAGAATACAGCGAATCTCCTTTGAGCACCCGGACAGTCTTGGCGTATTTTGCCTCCTCCTGGCCTAAAGAAGCGAGGTTTAACTTTTCACCATCCATTTCGCGGTGGATTACCCCGGTTATTTCAGGTCTCTTGCCGCGCGCGATGGCAATAAGCTCACTGTCGATGGCATCAACGATGGCACTCGTCAGCCCGCAGCGCATGAGCATGACCATGTAGGTGCGGTTGAGGTAGGGGCGGAGATTTGCCGGAGTCCCGTTTGAGACATTGGATAGCCCCACCACCGACTGGCACCCCGGGACAATGTCCTTGAGCATCCCCATGAACTCCGCGCAGGCTTTCACCTGATTGATTTCCCCGGAGACAGGAGTGACGATGGGGTCAATCCATATCCTTTCACTGGGAATACCGGCTTGATTTGCCCTGTATGCCAGGTCAACGGCAAGCATGGCGCGCTCGTTGGCGTCACGGGGCATGCCGTCAACGCCCCACAGCAGTCCTATCATATCGGCATTGTATCTGCT
>JBDRFO010000077.1:0-2410 GCA_043818655.1 Chloroflexota bacterium | reverse complement strand
AGAGCTCGAACTTGCGCGTCGGCGTCGAAAATCCGCTCTGGCGGTATTTGAAGTAGGTCACCTCGCCGCGTGTGCGGTCCTGTTTCTTGAATTCCTGCCAGGTAATGCCCATGGGTTCGAGGATGTAATCGAGGCCGCCCTCGAAGGTCTCCCACCAGTGCTCTCCCTGGCCTACACGGTGGGCCAGGTCGTTGAGCATGTCGTGGTCCGAGCGGCATTCGCCGATCTGGACCACCTTGCGGCGGGTGAGGAGCCAGCCGTGTCGCTTCCAGAAATCGCCCAGGTAGTCCATTTCGAGCCACGTGGCCGCGGGCAGAACGATGTCGGCGAGCTCGGCCGTGGGTGTGATGAAGAAGTCGGCCACGGCCATGAAATCCACCTTCAG
Source organism: Chloroflexota bacterium (assembly GCA_043818655.1). GTDB lineage: Bacteria > Chloroflexota > Dehalococcoidia > Dehalococcoidales > JAZDNC01 > JBDRFO01. The sequence goes on along the minus strand of JBDRFO010000077.1, from coordinate 2,025 downwards.
CAGGGCCCGGTGGATCTCCTTGGCGTTGGCACGGGTCATAATGAGCTGGCTCCCGCTTTGCAGGGACTGGAAACTCTCAGCAGTGGCGGGTTTGATATGCTGCTTTCATCCGGAGCTTATGCTGATGGCGTCGTTCCATTCGGAATGTGGCATAACCTGCCTTTCTCAGCTACATTCGAAGAACTGAAAGAGATTTGGTACGAGACAGGAGCAAGTGAATTAACCAACAAAGTCTATATGGATATGACCAACACCTTTGTGTTGGGGCCAGAAATACAAACTAACTATATTTGGCTCATGAAGACCGGCTCTCCAATCAAGACCTTAGCTGACTACAACGGGAAAAAGATTAGAAGCCCCGGCGGTATGGACGGCGAGGTGCAGGAAGCTCTGGGCGCTATACCCGTGAGGGTTACTACGGGCGAGATGTACACTTCCTTTAAAACCGGGGTTGTTGACGGCGGGTATCTCCCTGCTTATTGTCTTGAGACCTACAAGCTGGGGGAATTATGCGAATCAGTCACGATGCCAACTTATGGCGGCCTAGCAGCTGTTTGGCTGTGGGTCAATGGTGATTCTTGGGCAAAAATACCTGCTGACCTGCAGAGTATGATGCATGACCAGATGGACAATGTATTTGTAGACATGAGAATTGCTGAAAACCATAAGGTTAACGAGAAGGACGCTGCTTACATGAAAGACAACAACATCAGAGTCGATGTACTGTCCAAGGCTGACCTCGCAGCCAGGCAAAAACTGGTTGATCCAATACTCGAATCATACGCAACGACAATAGGTCCCAACGGTGCGGCGTTAGTCAAGATGCTAAACGATTATCGGGCAAGTAACCCGTAATACCCAAACTGAGCTTTAGATTATCGTAAGATGGTGGTTAGAGTGAAAATAGCTAGAAGAACCAGGGATGTTATCGGTAAAATAAATAACTCATGCGGTATCTTGACGGGATTTATGTGTTTCATTCTGGCTGCTATCATTTTAGTTGACACAGGGGGCAGGTTTTTATTCAATTCTCCCATGAATGCGGTGAAGGATTTAGCAGAGAACATGCTCCCTGTGTTGGCTTTTTTGTGCGGCGGGTTCCTGATTTTACATAATGCTCACGTAAAAGTTGACTTGTTCTATGCCAGGTATCCAGAAAAAGTTAAGATTATTTTTACCCTAATTACGCAATTCCTTGCGCTAATATGGATTGGGGTGTTTTCTTGGCAAGGGTATCTCCTGGCAATAAGAGCGTTTGATATAGGATCTAAAATCGCTTATGCGTTTCCAGTCCCTAAATATATCTTTTATGTTTTCGTGCCTATAGGCGGATTGCTTGCAACTTTACAGATATTTGTGCTATGTGTTGATCGCATTAAGCTATTAAGAGCAGGGAGCGTTGTAAAGGAATAGCGAATGGAAGAAATATTAATTCTAATCCTAATGTTGGCCCTTTGTTTCCTACTGGTGTTGCTGGGTATCCCAGTAGCATTTTCACTGGGTTTTGTGTGCATCGTCATGATATTTACCGTTATCGGAGTAGAACGTATTTCGTTAATAGGTGGAATTGTTTATGGGGAACTGGCCAACTTCAGCCTTGTGGCTTTGCCGCTTTATGTTCTCATGGCACAGTTACTGAATTACACCGGGATAGTTGAAAGAGCATTTGCTGTTTTAGCGAGATGGATTAAGAATCTGCCAGGAGCGCTATTTATTGTAACGAACCTCACCGGTACTCTTTTGGCTGCCTGCACTGGCAGCAGTGCGGGCAACGCCGCCGCACTAGGGACGGCTGCTCTACCGCAAATGCTCAAATTTGGCTATGACAAGAGAATCGCCGCAGGATTAATTGCGGCCAGCGGCTCTTTAGGAATCTTGATACCACCCAGCACCCTGTTCATAATATTCGGCATTGTAACTGAACAATCGGTTGGCAAGCTTTTTCTCGCGGGCTTTTTCCCCGGTATCATGATTAGTGCCTTTTTCATGATTTATATGATAGTCCGCTGCATGATTAATCCTAAT
>JBDRFO010000076.1:0-8586 GCA_043818655.1 Chloroflexota bacterium | reverse complement strand
CCCTGGCTTCCGCGGTGGCCGTCAATCATTTTCCAAGTGATACCCATTAGCGGGAAATTTTGACTATTTCATGTTGGTCGCATGTGCTTTGTCAATCTGTGCTGTAACAGCCCAAGAATGTCGAATTCGTCATAAACAATCATGATACGACTCATCTATTGGTATCCATCAATTAGCGCTTTGGCATGAAATCATCCTGGCTACTCTTAATACAACCAATCCAGCATCAATGATACCATACGCCTGTTTCCTGATAAAGTTACAAACCCCATGGACAAGTTCCTTGAATTTGTCGGACTCACTGGTAAAGTCCCTCTAAAGAGAGATATAACATGGTCAGTCATTACGAGTTCTCACGTTACGCTCAGGGTAAACTGCGCGAAGCAATCTGTTCCCCTCCCAGATTTTACGGATTGCTTCGTTGCTACTGCCTGCAATGATATTTATCAACCGAAATTAAACAGAACACCGAAAATAGTTTCTGGACAGGGCACTGTCCGGGTGATAAAATTAAATCATAAGTCATAAGTTTGACCGTAAAGTTACCCAAATAGGAGAAGGGCTTGTCACTATTACAACGTACAGGCGGATGAATAGTTGACATAAGATATATGGAAAAGAAAGAAAATATCGTATTAATAAGCAAACCGGAGTTACGCCGTCCATACATGATATGTGGTATCAGTGGATGGGTTGACGGGGGGGAAGTCGCAACAGGCGGCGTGAAATATCTGGTGAAAAAGATTGGCGCAGAGAAATTTGCCGAGATACCCATTGCCAGGTACCATATATACCAGATTCCGGGAGGGATTTCACTGAGACCTCATGTCAAAATGGACAACGGCATTGTCAAAGAGCATTACTTTCCCAGGAATCAATTCTACTACTGGCTCAATCCCAATGCCGAGCATGACCTGATTCTCTTCCGCGGGACAGAGCCAAATCTGAACTGGGAGGAGTATGTCAACACGATACTCGACTTTGCCCGGGAGTATTCCGTGGCGCGTATCTACCTGCTTGGTGGTGTCCTAGATGAGACACCCCATACCAGGGAACCAAAAGTCTCCTGCGCCTGTACCAGTTCCGCACTGAGAGATGAGATACAAAAATATAAGGTGCAATTCTCCAACTACGAAGGTCCGGGAAGTTTCAGCACCACAATGCTCTATTTCTGCCAACAGAGGGGCATTGATGCCGTAAGTTTCACATCTCGAGCCACATATTACCCGGAGTTCGATATCGTTATCCCCCGCAATCCCAAGTCAATAAGAACCGTTATCAGAAGGCTGAATCACTTACTCAGCCTTAACCTTGATTTTAGCGACCTTGATAAAGAGGCACGGGAATTTGAGGGTAAACTTGACTTTATGGCCAGCCAGAATTCTCGCTTCCGTAGCTACGTTGAGGAGCTTGAGAAAAACTACGTGGAGATGATCTACGAGGAGCCTCTGGAGATATCCGCCGATGAAGCCATAAAATTTGCCGAGGAATTTTTAAAGCACCCGCAGCAAGAGTGACAGGATAGGTAATCTCAGAATCATAATTCGGTATGGATTGTTAACTACCAGATGGGAGGAAGGGTAGAAGTTGCATTTTGCGTGTATGTATGGTATAAGATATGAAAGTAGTAGTAGTATTACTGCTAGGGGTGCTCAAGGCTGAGAGGCAATTGATGCCAACCCTCTAAACCTGATCTCGATAATACGAGCGTAGGGAAACGGCAGTACTGAAAGACCAAGGGTCGATGAGGAAAAGCCTGAGCCCTTGGTTTGATTTTTTATGGAGGTATGGCTATGACACAATTAGAAATGGCCAGAAAAGGTATCGTTTCACCTCAGATGCAGACAGTAGCTGACTATGAGGGATTGGAAGCCGAGTTCGTGCGTGAGGGTGTTGCTGACGGGACAATCGTAATACCTGCCAACATCAAGCATACCAGACTTGTACCGTGTGGCATCGGGCGCGGACTTAAGACCAAGGTGAACGCCAATATTGGAGCTTCCTCTGACTTTGGCAACATTGGTACCGAGCTGGGAAAGCTGGAGGTGGCGATCAAGGCTGGTGCCGATGCCGTCATGGATCTCAGCACCGGGGGTGACATAGCCGCAATCCGCCAGGCAATTATTGCTGCCAGTACGGCACCAATTGGCACGGTGCCTATCTACCAGGCGGGTATCAAGGCAATCAGAGAATACGGCGCCATCATCAAGATGACCGTCGATGATCTTTTTGCGGGCATCGAGGCGCATATTCAGGATGGCGTTGATTTCATCACGGTTCATTGCGGCATTACCCAGGCAGCTATCAAACGGCTAAAGCAGCAGGGCAGGGTAACCGATGTCGTCTCCCGCGGTGGGTCATTTCTTATCGGCTGGATGGTTTACAACGAGAAAGAAAACCCCCTTTATGAATACTATGACCGGCTTCTTGACATGGCGCGTACGTACGATGTTACCTTAAGCCTGGGCGATGGGATGCGTCCCGGCAGTCTGGCTGATGCAACCGACCGTGCCCAGATTGAAGAGCTGCTCACCCTCGGTGAACTGGTGGAGCGGGCACGAGAGGGTGGCATCCAGGTCATGGTGGAGGGTCCGGGACATTTACCCCTGAATCAGATTGATGCCAATGTGAAACTGCAAAAATCCATCTGTAAAAATGCGCCTTTCTATGTTCTTGGCCCTCTGGTTACGGATATCGGTGCCGGCTATGACCACATTACCGGTGCGATTGGCGGTGCCATAGCTGCCGCCGCAGGGACTGATTTTCTCTGCTATGTGACACCGGCAGAGCATCTCTCGTTACCCGATAATGATGATGTGAGAGATGGGATCATGGCTTCCCGAATTGCCGCCCATGCCGGCGATATCATCAAAGGGGTGAAGGGTGCGATGGAATGGGACAGAAAGATGGCGATGGCAAGGAAGCGGCTTGACTGGGAGGAGCAGGCCAAACTTGCCCTTGACCCGGAACTATCCCGTCGTGTTCATGCCAAACATGCCTCGGCCAGCGATGCCTGCAGCATGTGCGGTGGTTACTGCGCGATGAAGCTGATGAGCGAGTATCTGGGCGCTACTGCCAAACCAGCAAAATGTTAGCCAGGGATTCGAAGGCATACCTGTGAAATCTGAAATCATTTCTATAGGGACTGAGATCCTCCTGGGAGAAATAACCGATACCAATGCTTCGTATGTTTCCGGTGAGCTTCCGACACTGGGTATCGACCTGTACTGGATTTCCCAGGTAGGCGATAACAGGGGACGATTGCTTGAAGTGCTCGAGCGTGCCTGGAAGCGTTCCGACCTGGTCATTACCACCGGTGGTCTGGGACCCAGCGAGGGTGATATTACCCGCCAGTGCATCGCTGAGATGCTGGGGGAGAAGATAAAGATCGACCCGATACAGGCACAAAAGATTGAGGAGAGATTCCAGCGTTCCGGTCGGACGATGCCGGACAGTAATATCAAGCAGGCTGCGGTTATCCCTTCGGCAAGCATCCTTCCCAACGGGCGCGGTACTGCCCCCGGCTGGTGGATAGAAAAAGGGAATCATATTCTGATCGCCATGCCCGGACCTCCAGCCGAGATGCATCTCATGTGGCAAAAAGAGGTGGTGCCCCGTCTGCAGCAGCAAATTACCCATGACGTCATCTTTTCCCGGACGATTAAAACCTGGGGGATATCCGAATCCGCAATCAACGAGATGTTCATACCACTGTTTTCCCAGGCAAATCCAACCGTAGCGATCTATGTCAAAGCTGACGGCATTCATATGCGTCTTACCGCAAAAGCACCGGATCAGAACCAGGCGGAGGAACTCATTGCCCCCGTTGAAAAAAACGTCAGGCTGGCTTTAAAGGAGAACATCTGGGGAACCGATCAGGATACACTGGAAGATACGGTCGGGAAACTCCTTACGGAGAAAAAGCTCAGTCTGGCGGTAATGGAGGGTTTTACCGGTGGACTCTTGGCACATACCATCTCCAGTTCCGCTTCGACCAAATTATCCTTTAAAGGCGGCATTGTTACCTCCTCAGATGACGTACTGAAAGGCTTTGGGGTTAATGGGGACATTGACTCTGCCGGAACGGCAGAAGCCACGGCTAACGTTGTGAGACAACATTTTCATGCTGATATCGGGGTGAGTATCAGTGATACAGCCTACCCTGTGACTCCGCAGAAGAAGCCATCGGGGAATATCTATATCGGTATCGCTCACGGGGGCAGCAAAAAAATAGTTACCGTGCGAAACCCGGGAGATCGAGCAGAGGCAAGACGCTGGGTCGTGAGCAGTGCCCTGTTTGAAATAATAAGTATGCTCAACTCTTCAACCTAACCCTTCAAAGGGGCATAAATTGCTTGACATAATAGTCATCGGTGGGGGGCCGGTTGGGAGCCACACCGCTTATCAATTAGCCAGAATGGGACATTCCGTGACGGTGCTGGAGAAGAGGAGAAGGTTTGGTGGCAGTGTGTGCTGTACCGGCATTGTCAGTTTGGAATGTGTCCAATCCTTTGCAATCGATGATCGCCTCATTTTAAGACGGGTTAACAGCGCCCGGTTATTTTCGCCATCAGGTAATCTGCTCCATCTAAAACGACGAGAGTCGGTGGCGTGTGTTATTGATCGTGCCGGTCTTGATGACTTTATGGCTGATCGTGCTAAACGTGAAGGAGCAAAATTTATCCTTGGTGTTGATGTTCAGCGGGTAGAAGTTGGGGATGACCGGGTTAAAATCAGGGTAAATTATGCAGGGCAAGAAACCTTCCTTGAGGCCAGGGTTGTGGTTCTGGCTACCGGCTCTTACTCAAATCTGATCGGACAATCCGGGCAAAGTAGCCAGGATTTCGTGCTCGGGGTACAGGCTGAAGTCGAGAGTCCGGGGGCAGATGAGATCGAGGTTTATTTTGGCAGGGAGATAGCGCCCGGTTTTTTTGCCTGGCTGGTGCCCACCTTGCCCGGGAAAGCCCTCACAGGACTCCTGTCCCGGCATAATGCCGGCAGTTATCTCAGAAAGCTGTTGTCATCACTGCAAACACAGGGTAAAATAACCTCTGTAAGGGTTAATATGAGCTACCGTCGCGTCATGTTAAAATCCGGTGCCCGAACATACGGCAACCGTTTGCTGATGGTTGGCAGCACTGCCGGTCAGGTAAAGCCAATCACAGGCGGCGGAATTTACTTCGGTCTTTTAGCTGCTGAAATCGCGGCAGATACTTTACATAAGGCACTGCAGCAGGATGACCTCTCTGCAGGAAACCTTGCTGGATATGAACACGAGTGGAAAAATCAACTTGGAAAAGACATAACGGCAGGCACTTATGTCCGGGATTTCTTTGAACGCCTGAGTGACCCGCAAATAGACAATATCTTCAGGCTGGCAACAATTTGTGGTCTACAGGACAGCCTGCAGGATGACATGCTGTTTGACTGGCACGGTAAAACGATGGTCAGGCTAATGGGACGGGGCATAATTGCCAGAGCCGTGAAAAAAATAACGGTACCATTTCCCATGGAGATTTTAGGCAATGAATAACGACAATACGGAAATGAAACTGAGTACTGCAGCTACCAGCTATCTCGCAGGACTATCAAATACTGAGAAAGAACTTAGCCAGCACGAGATAAATAAATTCGTCAGGTGGTACAGGGAAGATAAACTTATCTCCAAACTTACCCCGAATGAAGTGGCGAGTTATGCCGAGAAAGTATCATCAGCAAATACGGACTACCGGAAAAAGCTGGAGGTCACAAAAGCCTTTCTGTCCTTTGTAAAAAAGTCTGGGTGGACAGAGAAAAATCTGGCGGTCAATCTAAAAGCAAAGAAAGTTAAAAACGTGGTGCAAACACACGGGAAGCAGGCTGCACCAAATGTCGTTTCTCTGAGCCCGGAAGGGTATGATTCAATCAAGGCTGAGCTTGATGAGCTGAAACAAAGGCGCCTCAAGGTTATTGATGAGATACACCGTGCTGCTGCCGATAAGGATTTTAAGGAGAATGCCCCTTTTCATGCCGCCCGTGAGCAAAAAGGATACATCGACGGTAAAATCATGGAGCTTGAAGAGACCCTCAAGACCGCTGTTGTGGTGGTCGTCGGGCATAATAACACGCTCAAGGCAGGCACCGGTGATACTGTTACCCTGTGCGACCTTAATTCCGAGGAGGAAATGCAGTTCAAGCTGGTCAGCTCAAGAGAGGTAGATGCCAGCCGGGGGATGATTTCCAGCGCCTCACCCATTGGCAAAGCGGTCATGGGGCATGGACGGGGAGAAGTAATCGAGATTACCGTACCAGCTGGTAAAATCCGCTACGAGATTAAAAAGCTAAGCCATTAGCAACCGACTCACACCAATCGGTTTTATTTGTCAGCGCCGTAATTATGAGGTAGATTCTACGCATAGTGCCTTTATATTGACTGACCGACAGGCAAAAGGATATAATTTCCACTGTGTTGTCAATGGGGTTTTGTTATCAGACCGGGGGCTCGTAGCTCAGTGGTAGAGCGATCGGCTCATAACCGATTGGTCGTAGGTTCGATACCTACCGAGCCCAGTTTTGTTCGGCTGAAGGTGAGGGCAAATTTAGGCATTTTGGCACTTTATTCGACATAAGATGTATTGTGCGACTCTTAGAAAACATGAAGATATGATATTTTACATAATAAAACGAGATACCGTATGTTAGTGGTATGTTATGACTGATGCTATCTTTGTCGCCGTGACGCTAATCATAGTCTTGGTGTGCGTGCTTGTCATCCCCAATGTACTTACCAAGCGAGCCATGCGGATGGTAGTTAAAATATTCCGGGATAACAACGCCTTGAGTGCCAGGACAGCAAAAACGATCAGGGATCTAAAGCTGCAGCCACGTTCTTTTATGATGAACATGTTTATGCCACGGGATTATAAGCCGAGGGCTTTACAGTATTTGATGAAAGCAAATATCGTCAGAAGCACCGATGACGGGAGGGTTTATCTTTCCCAGGATACGCTAAGGCAATATGACCTGGAAAAAAGGAGCCGCTAACATCTGCCAATTAGAAGCAATCCATCCGGTACTATGATACCGGGTTTCTGGATGACTTCTATGAGAGCAGCGATTCTTTCCCCATCAGCATAGCGCTAACCAGTTTCTTCACGGCAACAAGTCCCCAGCCTTTATGGGCAGAGACGAAAAGGGTCTTTTCATTTGTCGGGGTACCCTGGCTGGACATATATTCCATGGCTTTTGCCTCATCCCAAATCCTGTTTTTATCCAGTAACAGGTCTATTTTGTTCAGCACCGTAATCCTTGGCTTTTCGGCGACTCCCAGACTGGTTAGAATGTCTTCTACTGTCTGGCATTGCTCGGCAGCATTATGTGAAGTTAGATCAACCACGTGGACAAGAAGACTGGCCTCGGACAACTCCTCAAGGGTTGCCCTGAAAGCAGTAATAATTGTGGGTGGTAATTTCTGGATAAAACCAACCGTGTCGGTCATGAGAACCGTGCGTTTGTCGGGAAGGGTCAAACGCCGTGTCGTCGGGTCCAGGGTGCTGAATGGCTGGTTGCGGGCTAAGACATCAGCCCGGGTCAGGCTGTTTAGCAGGGTGCTTTTCCCGGCATTCGTATAACCAACAAGCGAGATAACAGGGATACCGGACCGGCGTCTTCTGGTTCGATAGAGGTCGCGTTGTTTTCTTACCTCTTCAATCTTCTTCTTTAATGTATTTATACGTCGCTGAATGAGGCGCCTGTCTGTTTCCAGTTGTGACTCGCCAGGCCCCCTGGTACCAATGCCGCCTCCAAGCCGTTCAAGGTGTGACCACTGTCCTGTCAGGCGGGGCAAGAGATACTCAAGCTGTGCCAGTTCAACCTGCAACTGACCTTCACTGGTCTTTGCCCTTTTTGAAAAAATATCCAGAATCAGGGTAGCGCGGTCGATGACTTTAACCTTAAGTTCTTTTTCCAGGTTCATCTGTTGCAGGGGTGTAAGTTCATCATCGAAAATGACGACGTTAAAATTCTTTTTGCCTTGCAGTAGAATTAGTTCCTCAAGCTTCCCGGTCCCAATGTAATGCGCCTTAAACGGCGCGGAAAGGCGCTGTGTGAGATGGCCGACAACCAGCGCTCCGGCTGATTCCGCAAGTTGCGCCAGTTCATCCAGCGAGCTTTCTACCGAAAATGTGTCAGAACCAGTTCCTTTTTTCAGGTCAACTGCCACAAGAAATGCCCGCTCTGATGCTCGTTGACTGATAACAGATGCCTTACTGATATTTCATATCCTCCATGTTATTATGTCAAGTCTATTGCGGGATAAGCTGGGCACGCTACCCAAAACGATATTTTCACATTTGAGAATGTATCGAGCTTTGTCTTGAGGTACTGAGTTTCCGGATGCCTTCCAGGTATTTTCTTTATTTTGCCCTGAGAAATCCGGCAACCATAGTTTCTATCTCCGGTTCAGGTGCACTATCCATATCAAACCACTTTATTCTATCATCTTTCAGACGAAACCAGTTATACTGCTGGCGGACATACCTGTGTGTTTCAAACTTGATCTTCGCCGCCGCCTCTATGAGATTCATTTCGCCCCTGAAGAACATCCCG
>JBDRFO010000075.1:0-9609 GCA_043818655.1 Chloroflexota bacterium | reverse complement strand
CTAGTCCTTACTTGCAATAGTAAGCGTAATGATATATACTTTGGTCATGTCTGGCAAAGCCAAAGAGATTAATCTTACTGCAGAAGAACGGCAACAACTGGAGGTGTGGGTGCGAGCGTCGACGACAGAGCATCGTATGGTACAGCGGGCCCGTATTGTGCTTGAAAGCGCAGCGGGAAGAATGACCAAGGATATCGCCCGCAGTCTGGTGATGCGCGCGGCGACGGTAAGCAAATGGCGCCTGCGCTTCTCGGAACAAAGGTTAGCAGGACTTACCGATGCCCCAAGAGGAAGAGGGCGACAGAAGTATGATAATGCCACCGAAAAACGCATCTTATCTGCCCTTGATGGTCCTCCACCGGAAGGGTATGCCATATGGTCGGGGAGACTTCTGGCAGAGCACCTTGGTGATGTCTCCGATGACGAGGTCTGGAGAGTGCTACGCAAACATGGCATAAACCTGCAGCGCCGCCGGAGCTGGTGCGTGAGCGCAGACCCACAATTTGTCCAAAAGGCTGCGGATATCGTAGGTCTTTATCTTGAGCCACCGGAAAATACTCTGGTCATTTGCGTTGACGAGAAGCCTTCCATCCAAGCACTGGAGCGTGCTCAAGGGTGGCTGCGTCTACCCGATGGACAGGCTGTAAGAGGATTCAGCCACGAGTATAAGCGTCACGGTACCACCACGCTGTTTGCAGCCTTAGAGGTAGCAACAGGGCTGGTGCAGGCTAACCACTATTCCAGACGCCGGCGCCGTGAGTTCCTGGATTTCATGAACGAAGTGATAGCCAACTACCCTGAGAAAGAGATTCACGTAGTGCTGGACAATCTTAACACTCACAAACCCAAAAGGGACAACTGGTTGAACCGTCACCCCAACATCCATTTCCATTACACTCCCACGCACGCTTCTTGGCTCAACCAGGTAGAATGTTGGTTCAGTATCCTCTGGCGACAGGCACTGCGGGGGGCCAGTTTTACTTCCGCTCGCCATGTACGGCAGGCCATCGATAAATTCATTGCCGTTTACAATCCGCAAGCTGCTCCTTTTGAGTGGCATAAGAGAACCATCACTCCGACCGGACTCAAACATCATTACGCGGATTTATGCAATTGAGGACTAGTTTCGGGTGTCATTGCTTCGGACTTCGCTCTCACAAGGACATTTCAGTTTCAACCAGAACTGAACGATGCGAAGAGAATGATGAGTTTACGGGCTGAGATAAGCATTATATAATAATAGCCTGGAAAGAGCAGGTATGACCGGTAGCTGATGCGCAAAGAGAAAAGAAGGAGCATAAATGATGAATATTGAAGAAGTAGCGGAGAAGACCTACGTTCTGGAAACACCGGTACCCGGCCTGGAGACCAATTTTTCGGTATATCTTATCAACAGCGGGCCGGGTGTTTTGCTTGAGCCAGGTCCTGCCGCGGCTGTACCAGCAATCCTGAAGGGCATGGCACAAATCGGCATGAAAACCATTGATTATGTCATCCCCACCCATATCCATATCGACCACGCCGGGGCAGTCGGGAAACTGGCGCAGCTTTTCCCCAAAGCCAGTGTCGTCATTCATCCCAGGGGCGCAAAGCATGCTATTGACCCTTCCCGCCTGATTCAGGGGACAAAGATGGCTTTTGGTGATGATTTTCAAACCCGCTACGGAGAGATTCTCCCTGTACCCGAATCACAGGTAAAAATTCCGGCAGATGGCGAGGTGATTGAAATTGGTGACCGGGGGCTGAAGGTTATCTATGCCCCGGGCCATGCCCCACACCATATGGCCGTATTTGATGAAAAAACAAGGGGACTCTTCGCCGGTGAGGCGCTGGGCACGCCTGTTCCCGGGAGCGAATCTTTCATCCTGCCTTCAGCGGCACCGCCCATCTTTGATATCGAGGAGTATCTGGAGACAATCGGGAAACTCAGAAAGCTCGCACCAGCCTGTCTTTTCTACTCCCATGACGGTGTGGGGAAAGAGCCTGATGCCCTGATATCCCTGGTTGTCAAGAACACAAAGGCCTTTGGCGATCTAATCTTGAAAGCCCTGAAAGAAAAACAATCCCAAGAGGCAATTGAGGGTATCGTTCAGAAAGAAATCCTTGCCCGCTCCGGACACAAAGGTGAGGCGCTGATGGTAACAATGGCGGTTGCGGGCTATACCGCCTACTATCAGAAGAAGGAACTGGTGTAGCTACCTTCGGGCAACCCTCTTCCCCACCTTCTCTTCACCCTTTTCTTCTTGTAGCGGGTCCTGTCTCCGGGATGAGCAGACCACCAAAGAAAAGGCTCAGAGAAAGGGCACAGCAGACGAGGAAACCCGGCAGATATGACCCGGTAAGATCGGTCAGGTAGCCGACCAGAATTGGCCCCAGAAAGCCGCCGATATTACCCACACCCAGCGCCATTGACAGGACAATTGCACCGGTACGCGGCGTGATACCAGGGAGCTCCATGGGAATGGTAAAGATCGTGGGGGCCTGAATCTGGCTGAAGATACCCACTGCGGCAACACTGATGGGAATAATAACCGGATGATTGAACATGACGCAGCTCATCGCCGCAAGACCAAAAAGAAGCCCCGGAACCATCAGGAAGGGTTTTCTCCGCCCGACCCTCATGGCCAGAATACCGCCGGTAAAAGCAGCGATCGTGCCTGCGATGGTGAAGATTGAGACAGTTGAACTGGCACGGGCAAGAGACATGCCAAAAACATCATGATAGTAACCCGGCAGCCATGAGCTTATCGTGGTGGTAAGACAGAAGGGACCAAGCAGGCTCAGGGCAAAAATCAGGATCGTTTTTTGTCTAAGAAGACGACGAAGACTAACTGGCAACGGCGGTGTTGTTTTCCCGGAGGAACGAGAAGTATGAGTGGCTGCTGCCTTCCGGCGCTCCCTGCCAAAAATGAGCCAGGCGACTCCGCAGATAAAGGCATAAGCACCATAAACAGCAATGGGTGCCCGCCAGGAAAAGGCAGATGCGATGGGGACAGTGACAAGAAAAGCAACGGCATTGCCAAAGCTGACCAGGCTCATGGTGATTCCGTTGACAAACGGTAGCTCGCGGGCGCCAAACCAATCGGCGGCAATCGCTGCTGCCAACGGGACAGTGATCGCCGTACCAACGGCAAACATGACCCGTGTCATCAAGAGCTGCGTGAAATCAGTACAGAAAGGTGCGGCAAGGCCACCTGCCTGAAGGAGTGCCCCAACGGCAAATACCCTCTTCAGCCCCAGCTTTGCGCCCAGAATCCCTGCCGGCACCGTGAGTGCTCCCTGGACGATGGGAACAATGGAAACATACCAGCTTACCGTCCCCCGGCTCAAACCGTACTCCTGCATGATGAGAGGCAGCAGAGGCCCAGCGGATGCCCAGACAAGACCGACACCTATCCGCACCAGGATGACCATTGCCTGAATAAGAAACCGGTAGCGATTTTTCCCCGCATCAAGCATGTATCCGCACCATTACCTCACGAACATGATGACAAAAAAAGAGACCGGCAAGACATCTTTTTCCTTTAACTGCCATCGCTATTATACTCGCAGGCTGGATGCTGTCAACGAAAACGGGGCAATGATTTCATGCACCGGCACAGTATCAGGTAAATTCGGGGGAATAGGGGCCAATGCTGGCATACTGATTTTCTGAAAAAACAAGCCCGCTCTCCTTGCTTATAAGAGCGGAACATTATCTTCAGAACAGTTTTATATCTATCTCATGTCTATTTGTGAACAGCCTGTTCCGCGAAAAAGATGGGGGATATTTAATCCTTTCCCAGAGAATTTCCAGCAGCTAGAGGAGCTACTCAGTGCTCAGGGGCGGCATTATGTAAAGATAAAACTCTTTATAGCCCCGGTTCGCAGTTTTTACCGGCTTCCATCCGGGGACAGAGAACGTTTCCATGACAACCCTTGTTCCCGGCCTGAGTTCCGACTGAAACTTCGTTTTCAGGGCTGAAGACGCGGAGGTGGATAAGTAGCAAAGCACGACCGAGGCATCCGACAGGTTGACATCCATCACATCAGCCTGCAGGAAAGTTGCCCTGTCCAGCAAACCCCTGCTTTCGGCGGTATCCCTGGCCACATGGATACGCTCAGGGTCAAGCTCAACGCCCACGACCTTCCCTGCCCCTCGCTCCAGGGCAGAAAAGAGCAGCCTGCCGTCGCCTGACCCCAGATCGTACACCACATCAGACGGCGCCACAGGTACCAGCTCAAAGAAACCTTCAATGTGTTCGGGTGGTGTCGGGACATATCCGATGAATGACGGCATTTCTCTTACCTCCTGATATTTTCTCTCCCGGTATTATTCACATCTGGTTGCTCGATTAAGATTGCTTCGTCACGATACGGGCAAAGCACAAAGAAGGAAAAATCAATGTTGTTCCCCCTACATTGAAGCTATACCACAGTTGTTTAACGCTGTCAATAAGGTGGCTGCTGTGTTATCACCCATGTTTGCCGGTTGCCCTGTCATCGCGGGAAACGCAGCGTCTCCGCAAGGATACACAGGTGTTACACGCGCAGCTGGATTTCATCGGGACTAACATTCTCCACGATGAGATTAATCCCATCGATCCTTATTTTCTGTTGCTCCCTGGGAAAGAACAGATTCCAGGCATACCCCTGGTAGGGAAACTCTTTTTTTTTCTGCACAAAGGAATACACCTTCTCCGAGGGCATACCGGCATAGAAAATACGGTCTTTCCCGAACCTTAAATGGAACTCATCACCAATCGCTAGCGAGACAAACCTTTCCATCATCCCTCCTTTCAAATCGCCGGCGGGTACAACCACCTCCTGCGGATAATTCACACACCATCCGGTAACTAATTTTCCGTCAGCCGTGCGGTAAATATACCCATCGTACGTTACTGAATTATACAGCACAGCAGGACACGAAGGGACTGTTTTATCATGTGAATCCCTGACACATAAATCCGGGATAACGGAACCCGTTTCCCACTTGGCAGATGCACCAGGACTTGGTAAGATTATCCTGTTACGGACAGATGATAATGGAGATGAACACTAATGTATGACATTTTAATTAAAGACGGCAGGGTAATCGATCCGGCACAGGGGATTGATGCCGTGATGGACATCGCGATAAACCAGGACAGGATTGCCCTTGTTTCCAGAAATATCCCCGCCGGGGATGGCAGGAAGTTCATTGATGCACAGGGGATGATCGTCGCCCCTGGTCTGATTGATATGCACTGCCATGTCTTTGACAGTGTGGCCCGAAACGGCGTTGCGGTTGATACCGCCGGCGTCAGGCAGGGGGTAACAACAGTTGTTGATGCCGGGAGCGCCGGTCAGGCGGTTTTTGCCGCCTTTCCCAAATATATTATCCCCACCGCACGCACCTCGGTCTTCTGCTTCCTTCACCTAGGCTCCCTGGGGCTTTGCCTTCAGCCGGAGCTAAGGGAAGAAGCTGAGATTGATACCGCGGCGGCAGGACAGGTTATCAGTTCCTATCCGGAGCTAATCAGGGGGATAAAACTCCGCCTGGTCGGAGACCTTGTTGCCCGGAACGGGCTTGAAATCTTCAAAACCGCCAAGAAACTCGCCGCCGATTTTCATCTGCCGGTCATGGTGCACATCGGGGATACAGCATGCCAGGTGCCTGCTTCCCTGACACGAGAGTTCCTCCCTCTCATGGAGAAGGGTGATATCCTGAGCCATGTCTTTACCGCAAGACAGGGGAGCACCATGTGTCCCGACGGCACCTTCATCCCGGAGCTTGGCGCGGCGCTTGCGCGTGGGGTAATCTTTGATATCGCCCACGGACGGTATAACATGAGCTACGATGTTGCCCGGAAGGGCATCGCCCAGGGCATTATACCGCACGTTATCAGCAGCGACCTGACCAGCTTTTCCGTGCCAGGCCCGGTCTACGGGCTGACGGCAACGATGTCAAAGCTGCTGGCACTGGGGCTTAGCTTAAACCAGGTGATTACCATGACGACGATTAACCCGGCAAGGGCAATAAATATCGCCGACCGGAAAGGCAGCCTCAAGCCGGGGACGGACGCCGACGTCTCCATCCTGAAAATGGTGCCGGGAAAATGGCGGCTTCCGGATGCCGAAAAGAAAATCCTGACGGCAACACAGCTCATCATGCCCGAAGTAACGGTCAAAGCTGGAAAGGTTATCCAGCCGAAGATGGCTGCCTTACCGGAACAAGCAGATTGAAAGCCCAGTGCCTGCCAAATATAATGAAAAAGGAGAGATGAAGATGATAAAGGACTTAATATTAAGGAACCGGAGCTACCGGCGTTTCGATCAGAGCGTGGCGATTGACCGGCAGACGCTCATGGAGCTGGTCGATCTTGCCCGGTGCTCGGCATCAGCCGGGAACCGGCAGCCGCTGAAGTATATCCTGTCCGCTACACCCGAAAAGAACGCCCGGATTTTTCCGCAACTGGCATGGGCGGGTCTGCTCAAGGACTGGAAAGGTCCTGCCGAGGGAGAAAAACCGGCTGCCTACATCATTATTCTGGGTGATAAAGAGATCAGCGGGTCATTCGGGGTTGATCATGGTATCGCTGCCCAGAGTATTTTACTCGGTGCCGTGGAGCGGGGTCTGGGGGGTTGCATGATCGGCAACGTGCGGAAAGATGAGCTGCGCAAGTCGCTTGAGATACCGGAACGCTACGAGATTCTTCTGGCAATCGCGCTTGGCAAGCCCGGCGAAAAAGTGGTGCTTGAGACCGTAGGCACTAATGGGGATACGTCTTACTCGCGTGACAGCAGTGATGTTCACCACGTGCCCAAGAGGCGTCTGGAGGAGATAGTACTGTAGTAGAAGGTGAAAACCGGCAAACATCAAGCTATTTGTTTTGAGGCAGACCCGGCTGATTTCACCCGATTTTGCGATTGCAAAAGCCAAATGGTTCCCAAGGATACCTGTCCGGGCACAGGTTTGTCCCGCAGATAGCAGTCGCCTTCTGTCACCCTGTCTTTACGACAAACCGTATCAGCGCGAACTATCCAGCACAGCTACTCTTCGACATTCTCCGCAAGCCGCAGCCCCAGTGATAGCTGGAGGTCACGGGCATTTTTCGGGGCATAACCCTGCCAGTGGTTGTTGAATAAGGTAAAAACCATCCGGCACTGCTGGGCTGCTTTCGCCACCCGGCACGCAAGCTCCCCGATTTCCTCCGGGGTGTACAGGTATTTGTAGCGAGTTTCGGCATTCCCGCGCCACCAGTTCTCCCGGTTGCGCCCGTGGAAACGGAAATATGCCATATCGGAGGTCAGCGGCAGGTCGCAGGCAACCGATGAAGAGAATACCGGCTCATCAATCTGCACCCAGGCGATCTGATGCTCCCTGAGCAACGCCGCCGTCCTCGTGTCGTCACTCCAGCTGCGGTGACGGAGCTCAACCGCCAGATGATGTTTCCCGAAGGCGTGGCTGATGGCACGAATGATTTGCCTGCCGTAATCATTGTTCCTGAAGCTGGGAGGAAACTGTGCCAGGATGGCGCCAAGCCTACCGCACCTGACGAGCGGGGCGATCCCTCTGTTGAAAATATCCACGTCCTCTGCGGAGATGACGGCATCCTCTCCCGTCGCCTCCCGAAACATCTTCGGGTGGGTAAATTTCTGCCAGAGCTTCACGGTAAAAAGAAAGTTCTCCGGAACCTTCTTTACCCATCTCTCGGCATTGTGGGGATTGACCGGATAGTAAAAAGAGCTGTTAATCTCCACAGTGTTAAAGAACTGACGGTAAAAACCAAGCTCATCCACCCTGCCCGCAGGGTAGAAGTGTCCGTTCCAGGTACCTTCCCCTTTCGGATACGACCAGCCCGATGTGCCGATATAGATGCCAGCCGGATCAGCCATTGCTCACCTCCACACATCACCTTTGGTGCTTTTACCCGATCCCTGTTGTTTTCACCTGATTTTAGGATGTTTAAATGTTTCAAAACCAGCTTACCAGAGATAATTACACAGAAGCAAATATTTCCTTTTGTCCATTCTCAGTTGGTATACCATCCGTCTACACAATCATATACATTTCTATACGTGGGCAAGTGATGAGTGGTAGAATAATCCCCAAAACGTAAAAAAGGTCTAGTCTGGTATGGGAGTTTTTCACCTGCGAATGTTCTACGAATGTTCAAGGGTGTATTTTAGGGTCGCATGGTAGTGCTTGTGTTCTCTATGTTTTTTCAAGACTTAAATAGATTTGGGAGGTAATTACATGATTTGGGTAGAAGTAGGAATACTTATAGCTCAGATAATTACAGCGGTGGTTAGTTACTTCACCATTTATCGCCATAGGGCAGTATATAGTATCAAGACTGCTGTTTTGCGTATGCCTCATGGAACATCGTTAGACCGGGATGCTCTTGAAACAAGCCATATAGATAAGCTTCTAAAGGAAGGAAAATTTACTATCCTTCAAATAGTCGAACGTAATGCGGATAAGGACTTGGAAATTATCATGGGACAAATAAAGAAATAAACTATTTTATAACAACCATAATCGAATAGAACCCTGCATTTATCTCTCTTGAATAATTCTGTCTCCAGATTTATAATGCTCACGTGTAAAATCCTTTTGAGTTACAAATAGACAGATATAATTGAGTCTGCAACACCGGCTTCATCCAGAAACACAGGATAATCAGCTAGGGCACGTCACATGCCCGGAGCCAGAAAATCAGTTTCTGAATGGCTTATAACCTGGTTATTGAGTCTTTCTAACTATGTCAGAATAAATAGCAGGAGGATGTATCGGTGATAACGAACAGGGCACTTCTTACTTCTCACGGTAACATAGCTGGAAGAAACGCAGTACTGGATATTCTTGAAGCCGGGCTTAAGGCGCCCGACCCATATGATAATATGAAAAAAATCGTTCGCCTGGAAAAAGGGAAACTCATCGTCGGGCATCCCGATTTCTCGCAGCCGCTGGGGCAGGAACCGGTCGTGTATGACCTGAAAGATGTTAATAATATCTATGTCGTCGGCGGGGGCAAAGCCGCCCAGCGCGAAGCGTGGGCACTGGAGGATATCCTGGGTGATTTAATCACCGAAGGGCAAATCAATACCAAGAAGGGCGACCCGGTACTGTGCAAGAGGATTAACGTGACGCTTGCCGGTCACCCCATCCCCGACGAAGACAGCGTGATCGGAGCGCAGCGTATCCTGGATATTGAAAGGAAAGCAAAGGAAGGCGATATTGTCTTCTTCTGCACTTCGGGAGGCGGCACGGCACTGAAGGCGCTGCCCGCCCCGGGGATTACCCTTGAAGAATTGCAGGAGGTTTACCGGATATTATATTTTGGCTGCGGCGCCACCATGCCCGAATCCAATGCGGTAAGAAACCTGCTGGTGCTGGTCAGGGGCAAGCACCCGAAAAATGTGCGCGGGGCAACCCTCCTGCAGTTTACGACGACAGAAAACCCACCGGTCGTGGGTGCCCACACCTTCAAGTCGGCAAACTATGCCAACGCCTATGATGGGGCGGTCGCCGTCCTGAAGCACTACGACGTCTGGGACAAGATACCCGACTCCGTCAGAACCTTTTTCACCAGGAGAGACCCCAGGTATCTCCCGCCAACCCCTGAGGAAATCAAGCAAAGACCC
>JBDRFO010000074.1:0-2501 GCA_043818655.1 Chloroflexota bacterium | reverse complement strand
AAAAGAAGTTAGTTGACCGGTTACTTTATGAGACAGATGATGGTCAAAAGGTTGTCCATGAGAGCGATATACCCTTCTATAAACATCAGGATAGAGAAATTTTCGGCAGTAATAGATTCATCGACCCCAATAATATAGATGATTACATTGCTCTTGGCGGTTACGGTGCTCTGGTCAAGGCACTTTTTGAAATGACACCGCAGCAGGTGCTGGACGAAATCAAAGAAGCCAAGCTGAGAGGCAGGGGAGGTGGTGGTTTCCCAACCGGGGTGAAGTGGGAATCCTGCCGTGATGCTCCGTCCCGGGATGGCATTCGCTATACCATCTGCAACGCTGATGAAGGCGACCCCGGTGCTTATATGGACAGGAGCCTGGTTGAGGGTAACCCTCACAGCGTCATGGAAGGGATGCTTATTGGCGCCTACGCAATTGGTTCACATGATGGGTACATCTATGTTCGCCATGAGTACCCACTGGCGGCAAAGAACCTGAGCATTGCATTAGAACAGGCAAGAGAATACGGCTTTCTTGGCCAGGACATACTTGGTTCCGGTTTTGACTTTGATATAAAAATTTCAAAGGGTGGGGGTGCCTTCGTCTGCGGCGAATCAACGGCACTGATGGCGTCGCTTGAGGGCAGAATAGGCGAACCGCGCCACAAGCACATTCACAGTGCCGTGAGCGGACTATACGGTCGGCCGAGCAACCTTAACAACGTGGAAACCTGGGCAAATGTGCCGGCAATAGTTAACCGTGGCGCTGATTGGTACCGTGAGAAAGGCACTGACGGCAGCAAAGGCACCAAGATATTCTCCCTGGTGGGGAAGATAAACAACACCGGTCTGGTTGAGGTGCCGATGGGTATCACCGTCCGGGAAATGATATACGACATCGGTGGCGGCATCCCCGGTGGCAGGAGATTCAAAGCTGTTCAGACTGGCGGGCCATCCGGTGGCTGCATTCCCGAGAGTCTTATTGACCTGCCTATTGACTTTGACAAATTAGCCGAAGTGGGGTCGATGATGGGCTCAGGCGGGATGATTGTGATGGATGATGACACCTGCATGGTAGACGTAGCCAAGTACTTTATCAGCTTCCTCACTGAAGAATCATGTGGCAAATGTGTCCCCTGTCGTGAGGGACTGGACCGGATGCTGGATATTTTGACGGATATCACGGAGGGGCGAGGTAAGGAGGAGGATATTGAACTGCTGGAGGAACTGGGAGATGTCATGCGGGAGACCTCGCTCTGCGGGCTGGGCAGCACTGCGGCCAATCCTATTCTCTCAACTATCAGGTACTTTCGTGATGAATACGAGGCGCATATAAAAGAGAAGCGCTGCCCCGCGGGCGTTTGCAAGGCACTTATTATTTTTTCTATCGATGAAGAGAAATGCAACGGATGCGGTCGGTGCATCAAAGTCTGTCCGCAAACGGCTATATCAGGCGAAAAGAAAGAGCTGCATACCATTGACCAGGAAAAGTGCATCAGATGCGGTCTTTGCCGTGACAATTGCAAATTTGGAGCCATCATCATTTCATAAAGGAAGAAGAATCGTGGTTGAACTGAGCATTGATGGAATTAAATGTAGAGTGGAGGATGGTGTAACCGTTCTTCAAGCAGCACGGGAAATGGGCATTGTCATCCCGACGCTTTGTTATCATGAGGGCCTGAAACCCTACGGAGCCTGCCGGATTTGCATAGTTGAAGTAGTTAAAGGCAATAAATCCTCACTAGAGGCATCGTGTACCCTGCCGGCAGCTAACGGGCAGGTTATCATTACTAACTCGGAAAAGGTAAAACGGGCGCGCCGGGTGATTATCGAACTATTAATCGCCTCTTGCCCGAACTCAAAGACGCTGCAGGATATGGCGGCGCAGATGGGCATCAACAAGATTCGCTTCAAGATAAAGGACAGAAACTGTATCCTCTGCGGGCTATGCGTGCGTTACTGCCGGGAGCAGATGCAGTCGGGTGGTATTGGTTTCGTAGGCCGCGGCACATCACGCCGGGTGGCTACGGCTTTTGAAGTGACGCCGGAAGAGTGCCGTAATTGCGGTGGCTGCGAGTGGATATGCCCGGTATGTGAAAGAGCCTGTCTGGCCGGTAATCTTATGAACGGTTTATGCGGGGGTTGCCAGAACCCGATACCGGTAGAGACATGTACAATATGTACACATTGCTCGGAAAGCGTCGGCGCTCACGGGCACAGGGTTTACTAATTAGAATTAAAAAACGCTCTGGAGATTATTAGTAGCTCCGGAAAGTAGAAGGAGGGTGAGATGACTTTCACAAGGTATAATGCCACAGCAGCTACACTAACCAAGAACAGGACCGGCGGTGACTGGTGTCCCATAAGCGGGATGTGCGTTACCTGTGTGGAAGGCTGCATTGGTATGTGCGAGATTGGTAAAAGCGCCTACCGCGGACGCGAGGTTATCTACCCGCAACCTTTTGGTATCAGTACAACAGCATCACAGAAGGCTTACCCGATTGACCT
>JBDRFO010000073.1:0-4592 GCA_043818655.1 Chloroflexota bacterium | reverse complement strand
GTTGCCGGCCCTGACCATCATCCACCGGTCATAGTCGGTGAGCCTGACGATATTGAGCAGCTCGGTCGTGCCCTTTTTGAGGGGGGCAACCTTGACGTAAGGGGTATCCTCGCTGGCAAGCAGCCGCTCGATACCGGGCTGTTCCACCAGGTTAATCTCGATGGCAAGGTCACAGCCCATACGCAACTCAGGTGGTGGAGCAACCAGCTTAACTTCATAAGAGGCTTTTTTCAGCACCTTCTCTGCCCGGATGGCACTCTGCACATCCGGGAAAAGCACGATGCCCCCACCTTCAAAGGAAATATTTTGTCTCAGGAATCTCATAATGCCTCCGGATTTTTTAACACCTCTTCTCTTTCATGTCTCCTGGCGCATGAGAAAGCCGATGGCGACACAGAAAATGAGTCCAATGATGACGGCAATCGCACTGAAGGCGCCAATCCCGCTCGGACTGGCGGCAAGCAGAAAGTTATGGGAGAAAGCCGCCCCGGCAAATAATCCCAGCACCATCATACTGGCATCGGTATCCCCCTCACCGGAGAGGATGAGATTGCGCAGGGGGCAGCCGCCGACCAGTGTCGCCGCCAGCCCGACCAGGCTCATGCTCAGGAAGTTCCACAGGTGGTCGGTATGGGCGATCGGCTCACCCGCAAATCCCCAGTGGTAGATGCCGCCGGCGGCGAAGTTGCCGAGGGCATAGTTGGTCACAAGAGCGGCAACAAAGAAGGCAGCAATCCCGCTGAACAGGTAGAAATCGCGCGCCAGGAATATGTCGCGCCAGGCTCCGACGGAGCACAATCTGGTCTTCTGGGCAATCATCCCGATCACCAGCCCTGCCGCGAGGGAAAGACCAAGCGGGGCAAACATGGCGCCCGGGCCCTTCTCGCTGATAAGAATCACGGCGGGGCGGAAAATGGCAAGCAGGAGCAACCCTGTCATCATCACGGGCATGACAAGACCGGCGATTGTTGACATCCTGACGGCACGTCCCAGGTTAAAGCCTCTTTTCAGGAAGAAAACACCGACCAGGACTCCGGCAACCATCCCGACCAGACCGGT
Organism: Chloroflexota bacterium; assembly: GCA_043818655.1. GTDB lineage: Bacteria > Chloroflexota > Dehalococcoidia > Dehalococcoidales > JAZDNC01 > JBDRFO01. The sequence goes on along the minus strand of JBDRFO010000073.1, from coordinate 3,533 downwards.
AATACCGTTCAGGTCACCACCGGCAATACGGAGTATCAGTCGTATCGGGCAGCCGAGAAACCGAGGGACCCAATCATGATAAAAGCACCGAGAAAGAAACGAATCAGGGGGGCACTCCCGCCTCTGACACGGAACTCATGGGAGGCAACCGAGGCAATCAGAGCGCCCAGCAGAAACCCGATGATCTCCGGTCTGATATACTGCGTCACGGTGCTGTTGTGCAGCCCCAGGGCACCGGCCGTATCACGGATGAAGCAGGCAACACAGATGCCCATGTTGGGCGGGTTGCCCCAGTTGGTCATCAGGGCTGCCAGTGTGCCAAAGACAAGTCCACCGGGAATGATCAAGCTTTTGGATGACCATAATCTTCGCAAAATTTGCCCTCCTTCTTGATTATTAGCGCGGCGAAACCAGGAGGTATTATAGCATAAGTAAAACATTAACACAAGATAAAATATTTCTATGTATTGTTCTGATTTGATTGCTAACATTTGACTCAAGCCGAAACAGCCTTTCGCATTCAAAAAGGCGATTTATGAATAAGACCAATCTGGCATCAGTAAGGAAGAAAGAGTAAGAGGGCATATTCTGGTCTGTTTTCTGACTCATGTTTTATGGAAGATACTGGGGCAGATGTGTAAAGGGGCTGGGCAATGAGCCCTTCTCAGGATACGGAGTTTCTGGCTAAATTTAAAAATCCGGGTGTGCCTGGCGGATTGCTTCGGGCCTCGCCCTCAGAGTGACACCAACCAAATTAAAACGATGCCATAAATGCCATTTGACGGAGAGACAGCGCTGGGTTATGATAGACCTGACCGGATACCGGAACCTGACTCATATAATACCTAGAGAGAGGTGGATTTCAATGACAGCCAAGGCTTTCGTTTTGATTGAGACCGTCGTGGGCAAGAATAAGGATGTTGTGAATGCCCTGAAGGAGTTACCGGGGATACAGTCTGTCAACGTCGTTACCGGGCCTTACGATATTATTGCCGTTGTTGAGGGCGAGACGTTGAACGATATTGGTGAGGTGGTGACGGATAAAATCCACCCCGTCCAGGGTATCTCCCGGACGGTAACCTGTCTGGCGCTTTCTATCTCATAACCAGCGATACCTAAAATGCCAGGGATTTCAGCTTCTGCTGAACCTCATTGATTGTCTCTTCGTCGGTTGATGCCCCGGAGGCAATACCCACGTGCGGGCGACCCTCAAACCATGAGGTCTTAATCTCATCAGCCGTCTCAACAAGGTATGTTTTTGTCGCCTCAGAACAGAGGTCAACCAGATGGTGCGTATTGGCGCTGCTGTGACCGCCGATCACAAGCATGAGATCAACACGGCGTGCCAGATTGAGTGCTGCCTCCTGCCGTTCCCTGATATCGTGGCAGATGGTATCAATAATCCGCAGCTCCGAGTCTTTCCCCAGAACTGAATCGATCAGTTTTTTCACAAAGACATTGAACTGTTCGGGTATCTGGGTTGTCTGGGAAAGGATACCAAGGCGGCGCGGGATGTTCCCCATGCCAGTTACAGATTGGACGTCCAGCGTGGCTATCCCCTGACCCTTAGCCCAGCCCAGTACACTTTTAATCTCAGGATGGGTGGCATCGCCGTATATCACGGTAAAATATCCCGCCTCAGCCAGTCTCCTGGCGGCAATCTGGGCACGGTGGACAAAGGGACAGGTGGTATCAACCACCAGAGGGCATCTTGCCCGGAGCTTCTTCTCTACCTCCGGACTGACACCGTGGGAACTGATCGCCACACGGTTGCCCTTAATCTCATCCATGCCCTCGGCGACCGTAATCCCAATCTTCGCCAGTCTTTGCAGTACCGGCCGGTTATGGACAACCGCCCCCAGCGTCTCGATACTGCCGGCAACGGATACCTTCTCCAGAAGGTCAACTGCCCTCCTGACCCCGAAGCAAAAGCCCGTCCCGGTTGCTTTCTCGATCTCAAGTGCCATCTAATCTAATACCCCTTATTTGCGTCAGTGCCGCCGTATTCCGCCGGCAGCAGTTCTGCGACGTGCCTCATGATTTCATCGGTCAGCTCTTTGTATGCCGTTTTGCCCGGTTGCTGACCGTCAGATACCGGATTAAATGGCAAGCCAATCCTTATCCTGATATGAGGACGGCGAAACAGCCAGCCGATACCTCTGATTTTTTCCGTGCCGCTGATGCCCACCGGCAGAATGGGGGCACCACTGTGCCGGGCAATGAACGCAACGCCGGGGGAAGCCTCGCCCAACCCCCCCGTCTGGCTTCTCCTTCCCTCAGGAAAGATTGCCAGTGCCATCCCGCGATTCAGCACCTCCTCCGCCTCTCTGATTGCCTTTATCCCCGGTTTTTCGCGATGCACCGGAAAAGCACCGAAGCTCCTGACAAAATAGCCGGAGATACTGGAACGGAACAGCTCCTGTTTTGCCATGAACACCATTTTGCGGGGCACGACAGTGCCGAGAATCGGCGGGTCAGCCAGGCTGAGGTGGTTGGCAACGACAATAAGAGCGCCTTCCGCCGGGATATTCTCTTTGCCCGTCAGCTCAAATCTGGTGAAAAAGAGAAGCACTCTCACCATCAGCCGGGCGAAGTAGTAGAACCAGGACAATTACATTACCCCGAAGATAGTCAAATTCATGCGGGATAATTATAGCCGCTGGCACAGGTGAAGACAAGCGGAGAGGAAGTAAGAGCTTACTTAGTGGGGGAATCCTACATTGTGGTGAATCATGATGCTATCCCCACAAATCATTGTTAAGAAACATAAAACAATGTAGAATACACACAAGCTTTTTTCAAGACAAGATGATGCTCAATTAGACGCAATCTACTAAAGGTGCCTGTTTAAGAACTATAGAACCCAAAAGTATTCTGGTTCTACAAAGAGAAAAAACCTATGAGGATTTTGCTAGACACCAATATTGTCATCCACAGAGAAGCAGCAACGGTTGTGGATGAAGATATTGGTGTCTTATTTAGGTGGCTTGATAATCTGCACCATACAAAATGTATCCACCCCGTGACCGCTGAAGAACTTGGGAAACATGAGGATCCAAGAGTAAGAAAATCTATTAAAATAAAATTGGCTAATTACAACATCCTTAAAACAATTGCTCCAATGGCTGAAGAAGTCCATCGAATTTCCGTGGATATTGACTGTAACCAAAATGACCTAAACGACACACTACTCATCAATGAATTGTACAACGGGAGAGTTGACACATTAATCACCGAAGATAAAAAGATACTGCATAAAACAGCACTATTAGGTATCTTAGACAGAGTGTACACAATAGATGCCTTTTTGGAGAGAGTAACTGCCGAGAACCCAGAACTGGCAGACTACAAAGTACTTTCGGTTCATAAAGAGTATTTCGGCAATCTCAATCTCGCTGATGATTTCTTCAACTCCTTCAAGGAAGATTACCTTGGTTATGAAGATTGGTTTAATCGAAAGGCGGATGAAACAGTTTATATATGTCTTTCTGAAGACAAACAAATTGCCCTTCTTTACCTAAAGGTTGAAGGCG
>JBDRFO010000072.1:0-16912 GCA_043818655.1 Chloroflexota bacterium | reverse complement strand
TTGTGTCTTTCTGTTCTGGTTAAAACTGCCCTGTGTCATTGCGAGCCCTCACGCTGCGCTCAGGGTAAACTACGCGAAGCAATCCGTAAAATCCGGGTGTGGCAGGCGGATTGCTTTGGGCTTCGTCTTCATGGTGACACTAACCAAGTTAGAAAGATACCATGCTGATTGAGCAGGATACTTTTCTACGTCATGGAGAGCACGGCAATCAGTCAGTGTGGGGTAATTGTAAATGAAGGTGCAGAATCAGGACAAAAAAAGAGGAGGGCTTATCCCCCTCTTAGTTGTGCAAACAACTGGAACAATCAGAATTGAACAAAAGGACCGGTCAGGGCGCTGACTTCCGGATATTATCTTCAGGACGCAAGCAACTCTGCCACAACGGCATTTATCTCACACCCGTCCGCCTTACCCCGGAGTTCAGCGATAATTCGGGGCATCACCTTGCCCTTATCGTGCGGGCCCTTTGCCCCTGTTTCGCGGATAACCCTGCGGGCAATTTCGATAATCTCTTCCCGGCTTGCCTGCTCTGGCAAATACCCCTTGAGCATCGCCATCTCCGCCTCTTCCTGGGCAACCAGGTCAGGTCGGTTTCCCGCTTTATAGGCGCCGATACTCTCCTCCCGCTGTTTTATCTCTTTGACGATGACACCGAGAATACCGCTGTCATCAAGGGTGGCCTGCCGGGCAATCTCGGTATTTCTGACAGCGGCCATGAGCAGCCTGATAACAGAGCACCTTAACCTGTCCCTGTTTCTGAGTGACTGCTTGAGGTCATCCGCCAGCTTTTCTCTTAAACCTGCTTCCATCGCTACGTCCTGTCGCACAAATTTCTTTCAGCGTTGCCCGTTTCCCTCATCCCGGAACAGCAGCACTTTTACTTCGAAGTCATTCGGAAACTCATGATGGTGAGACTGAACAAGCTACATCCTCAGCTTCAGATGATTAATTTCCGGACAGCCTGCAGTCTGCTCATGTAACGCATGTTACGCAAAATGAAGCTGGAAATCGGATGATTCACAAAGCTAAACTGCGTAACATCACTTATGTAATTTTCATCTCAGGACTGAACTCAATCAACCCTGCTTATTCTTTGCTTATCATGCTCTTACGCCGCTTGGCGGCTGCTTTACGCTTGCGCTTGTCACTTGGTTTTTCATAGTACTCGCGCCGCTTTGCCTCAGCCAGGACACCTGCCTGTTGCACCTTTTTGTTGAAGCGCTTGAGCAAGCTCTCAAAACCCTCCCGGTCGCCGGCAATTACTTCAGACACATATCATCAACCCCCTTTTGATAGAATTACTTCATACTTTCTTTTATCAGGAGAAAGTAAAGTATTTTCCCTGCTAATTCATTCTAGCCAGCGTGTTCTGTTCTGTCAAGGAACGTAGCGGAATGCGTTATCGCGTCAGGACAACCTCCATTCTGGTTATTCTCTCTAGATTCGGTAAATGAACGGAGAATGGTTCTGAAGAGAGTATGCCGCAATATGTGTGGAAGTAAAATAACAGGCAGGCAGAAGCGGGTGCCGCAAAGAAGATAACTTTATCTCCTGCCTTCCTCAATGTGCCATTATCCTGAAGGATTACTGCCTGTTCTCAGATGAGGCGAACACATCCGGTACCGGGCACAGGGTCAGCCTCGGCTGTTTCTCCTTAATATTTCCTGTGCGGCGATAACACCTGAGGCGGAAGCCTCGATTAAGCCCCGGCTGATGCCGGCACCGTCCCCGCAGGCGAACAGGTTCCTGACCTCTGTCTCAAGGCTGCGGCTGAGTTCAGGGCGGAAGGAGTAGAACTTGACCTCAATACCGTAAAGAAGCGTATGGCGCGAGGCAACACCCGGTGCCAGCTTATCCATCGCCTGAAGCATCTCAATAATACCGGTCAGATGGCGGTAAGGCAGGGCAAAGCTCAGGTCGCCCGGTGTGGCGCTCTTGAGAGTCGGCTGCACAAGACCGCGCTCAATGCGCGCTGTCGTTGAACGGCGTCCGTTCATCAGGTCGCCGAACCGCTGTACCAGGATGCCGCCACCGAGGATGTTGGCCAGCCGTGCCATGTATTTGCCGTAGGCAATGGGTTTGCTGAAAGGCTCGGTGAAGGTGGTGCTGACCAGCAGGGCAAAGTTGGTGTTATCGGTTTTGTGATTGGTAAAGCTGTGACCGTTCACGGTAACGACCGGGTCGGCACCCCCGGTGGACTCCATGATAACCTCGCCGGCAGGGCACATGCAGAATGTCCTGATGCGGTCATCGAAGCTTCGGGAGATGTACTCCAGCTTTACCTCATGAAGTGAGGCGGTGATCTCATCCATGACGGGTGCCGGCACCTCAACCCTGACACCGACATCAATCGGATTGGTATGCATGCTGAGCTTGAGCCGTTCGGCTTCGGTGGAAAGCCAGTCGGCACCCTCCCGGCCCGGCGCCGCGATGAGATAGCGGCATTCCAGTTGTTCCCCGGGGGCGGTCGTCACCCCTTTCACCTGCCCGTTATCCGTGACGATACTGCTTACCTCTGTCTCAAGCTTTAAGGCGACGCGGGGCAAAAGGTAATCACGCATTGCCTTCAGCACCAGGCGGCACCGCTCCGTGCCCAGGTGACGGATGGGGACAGGAATCAGGCGCAGCCCGGCAAGAGAGGCGCGGTATTTTATCCGGTCAACTGTTTCGCCGATGCCGTAGACCTTCTCCGGAGCGCCGAACTTGAGGTAGATGCCGTCCACGTATTTGATGAGGGCTTCGACGTCATTCTCGGTAAGGTAATCCGTAAGCCGTCCGCCCACCTTTGATGACAGGGTCAGCTTGCCATCACTGAAGGCACCCGCCCCGCCCAGCCCGCAGACGATGTTGCAGGGAGGGCAGGAAAGGCATGACTGTCCGGTCTCACGCACCGGGCAGCGCCGCTCTTCGATGTCCTTGCCCTTCTCGATGAGGAGGACGCTCAGGTTCTCCGTTTGCGACAGCTCAAGAGCCGCAAAAATGCCGGCAGGTCCCCCGCCGACGATAATCACATCATATTTCTCAGTCATTTTCTTTCCGCTGTTATTGTATGATGCCCGGTTTCAATTGTAAAGCAAAGAAAGCGCCGGGTGCGGATTGCTTAGTTGCCGGAACTTGACGGTGAGGTATTGACAGGGCAAGCCCCAATATGCATGATAGGGGAAACGCATCCATAACTTCAGCAATAAACAGGGCTTGATTTGAGGCGGTTACGGAAATGGATTTCTGGACGACAGTAGCCATAATCTGTGGAATCATTTGTACACCTCTTGCTCTATTCGGCGCTTATGTCGGTATCAAGCAGCTGATAATATGGCGCAGGGAGAAAAAGGAAAAGGAAAGGGAAGCAAGGGAAGAAAAAGCACACAGAAAATATGTAGAGAAAACCCTTGAGGAGCTAAGCCGTCGTCAGCAGGGTGTTCCCCTGTATGCTGACGGTCTGGCGGAGATGCCCGGTACCAGGCGGCTGGGTCTGCTGGCGCGCGGGCTGAAGGCAATGGATGAAGGTAAGTATGATGATGCAATTGCGCTTTTCCGGGAGTGCCTTGGGGCAGGCGTGGAGGAAAGCCAGAAGACAGCCCTGCTTATTCTTATCGGTAACTGTTTTTTTACCACCGACCGACTGGATGAAGCCATAGGAAGCTACAAAGAGGCAGAAAAAGTAGCAAGATTCGCCAAAGATAATGAGCGTCTAGCCAATCTTCTTGCTACTCTAGGGCTTATATACCATAAGAATAAGGATGAGCTTAAGCCTGCGCTAGAGTATTACCGAAAGTCATCAGATGTTTACAGGAAGATTGGTAACCCTATGGGGGAAGCCATCGAACTAGGCAACATGGGGGTTGTCTACGAGACACAGGGTGATCTTGAAAAAGCCCTGGGGTATTACCAGCAGGCACTCAGGATATTCGAGGCAATCGGAGCACGGCTTAGCGTAGCACAAGTAAAACACTACATATCTATCTTACAGCGCACCTCATCCGGTCAGTAAGCCCATTTACCCTCACGCCGTTTCCGCCACCTTCCACGAGATGGTCATGCCGCTGCCCAGGCTCTCGGTAGGTCTTCTGGTAAAACCGTAGCGCTCGTAGAAACGCTCTTTCCCGCTGGCTGACATCAGCCCGATATACGAGTTATGGCTCGCCCGTGCGCTGACGAACGTCATGATTCTGTTCATCATCTCCGTCCCGATGCCCATGCGCTGGTAAGCGGGCATGACGATGACATCCTGGATGTAAAAAACCAGCCCCCCGTCACCGATGATTCTTGCCATCCCGATGATTTCAGAGTTTGCCAGCGCGCAGACACCGTACACGGAAGCCGGCAGCGACCGGTCAATCACGGCGGGTTCGTATGTTCCCCAGCCTACTGCCTGCCTGAGACGGTTGTACGCCCCGGCATCCGGCAGTTTTTCGACGATTTCGTATTTCATCACACAATCTCCTGCGTCACGACTAACACGACCGAATAGAGAAATGGGGCAAGCCTATTATGACCCGATGCAATTCTAACCTGTTTTCGTCAGTGAATAAAGGCTTTCCGGCACGGCTCCTCTTGATACCCTTTGCCTGTTGTGCTATGCTCAATAACGTTCAAAACGGCATCACGATATTTTATCAGAAGTCATCTAGAAACTCAGTATCCTAAAGATAGGGCGCATTATCTGCTTATATTAAAAAACAGCTTCCGGATGGCTTGCCGTTACGGTTTTTTAATTCGGGAAAGGAGTCTATCAATGCATTCGGGTTTAGCAGCAGTCTGGAATGATTATCTTGATCTGAGGTACCGTCTCTTTCGCAGCCGTGCGCACTCAGGCGTTATCGCCAGGATTCTTCTTGCCCTGGTGATGGCTGTTCTTGTGGGGCTGGCGGCGCAGGTAAGGATACCCCTGCCCTGGTCACCGGTGCCCATTACGGGGCAGACCTTCGCCGTTCTTCTGGCCGGTGTTCTCCTGGGACGCCGCTGGGGTGGGGTGAGTATGGCGTTTTATGCCGGGCTTGGGGTGATGGGTGTGCCGTGGTTTACCGGCTGGGGGTCGGGGATGAGTCACCTGGCAGGACCGACCGGCGGGTATATTCTCGGTTTCATCTTTGCCGCACTTTTCATCGGTTACATGACCGACCGCTACGTCAGGTCGCGCAGTTTCCTTTCCATGCTGGGGATTATGCTCGTTGCCAATTTCCTCTTCATCTACGGCATGGGGCTGATCCAGCTTGGCTTCTGGATGAACATGGTGAAGGGCAGCGCGGTGACCTTCTCAGGGCTGCTTTACATGGGGCTTATTCCTTTCCTTGCCGGTGATATGACCAAGGCGGTCGCGGCGGCTGCCATTGCGAGGGTCATTACCCCCAAAAAAGCATACAGCGATGAAGCGGATAACGGCAAATGGTCTTCATGGAGACTCCCCTAGACGCGTTTTCCGGATGTATTGGGACTGAAGCCCCGGTGTGGTTTTGGTTGCTTTGAGAGTAGAGTGTCATTGCGAGGAGCGATCGCGGCGAAGCAATCCGTAAAATCTGAGCGTGTCAGGCAGATTGTTTTACGGAGTTTACCCTGAGCGTAGCGTGAGGGTCGCAATGACACTTATTACCCAAATACAGATAATACCTGCGGTATCTTGAGTTTGTCCTGACAGCCCTGAATCTGGTATAATTTAGTTTCGGGGTATCACATCAGAACCCTTGTGGTTGTCAGGAGAAAATATTGAGCGAGACTTATCGTCAAGATATCAGAAATATTGCCATCATTGCCCATGTGGATCACGGCAAAACCACGCTGGTTGATGCCATGCTGAAGCAGAGTAAAATCTTCCGGGATAACGAGCAGGTAGAGCAGTGCGTCATGGACATGAATGCGCTGGAGCGGGAAAGAGGCATCACCATCCTGTCCAAGAATACCGCAGTGACCTACCGGGGGGTGAAAATCAACATCATCGACACCCCGGGTCACCATGATTTCTCCGGTGAGGTGGAGCGGGTCATGAATATGGCGAACGGTGCCCTGCTCCTGGTGGACTCGATTGATGGCCCCATGCCGCAGACCGAGTTTGTGCTGCGCGAGGCATTCCGGAAGAACCTGAAAATAATTGTCGTCATCAACAAGATCGATCGTCCGAACTCCCGTCTGGAAGTGGTTCTAAGCCAGACCCAGGACCTCTTTTTAAAGCTGGCGACCAGTTCCGAGCAGCTTGATTTTCCGGTGATCTATGCCAGTGCCCGGGAGGGTTACGCGGTGACGGAACCCGGCATGAAGGGACAGGACCTGGTTCCCCTTTTTGAGTGTATTCTCAACGAGGTGCCGCCGCCTTTGACCGCCGACGGGCCATTGCAGATGCTGGTCTCCAATCTTGACTATGACAGCTATAAGGGACGGCTGGCAATCGGCCGTATCTTCCGCGGCAGCGTCGCCCTCCATGACATGGTGGTTACCATCAACAGGAAGGGCGATACCGAAGAGCAGGAGGTTGGCGAGGTCTTTACCTACCTGGGACTGGAGCGTCTTAATGTGGCGGTGGCTTCTGCCGGTGATATCGTTGCGGTGACAGGGATGGGGAAGGTCAAGATCGGTGATACGATCGCCGGTCCTGAGAAACCTGAGCCGCTGCCCACGATTGAAATCGGCGAGCCGACGGTCAAGATGACCTTCAGGGTGAATACCTCGCCGCTGTCAGGGAGAGAGGGGCGGTACAGCACAACCCGCCATTTGCGAGACCGGCTTTACCGCGAGCTGGAGACCAACCTCAGCCTGCGTGTTCAGGATACGGATAACCCGGATACCTTTCTGGTCGCCGGCAGGGGAGAGCTTCACCTCTCTATTCTGATCGAAACCCTCCGCCGCGAGGGCTATGAATTTGAGATTTCCCGCCCGGAAGCCATTACGAAAACAGTGAATGGTGAAGTGATGGAGCCGGTGGAGATACTGACCATCGATACCCCTGAAGAACATGTCGGCGTTCTGACGGAGCTTATCAGCCAGCGGCAGGGGCGGCTTCGCGACATACGTAACGATGGTCAGGGCAAGGTGCGTCTTGAGTACCGGATTCCCACGCGCGGGCTGATCGGCTTTCGCGACAGCTTCCTTAGCGCGACGAGGGGTGAAGGGACGATGAACGCCCTCTTCTTAGATTACGAACCATGGTTTGGCAGGGTCGTCGCCGTGCGCAGCGGGGTGCTGGTCGCCTCGGAAGGGGGGACGGCAATTGCCTACGGGCTGAATAATGCCCAGGGGCGGGGCATCACCTTTATTGAACCGGGGACACTGGTCTATGAGGGGATGATTATCGGGCTGGGGACAAGGCCTCAGGACGTTGCGATTAATGTCTGCAAGGAGAAGCAGAAGACCAATATCCGTTCTTCGACCAAAGACTACGCGATCAAGCTTGTGCCACCGATGAAATTAACCCTGGAGCAGGCCCTTGGTTTCATTGATGACAATGAGCTGATTGAGGTAACGCCCAAGAATATCCGTTTGCGAAAGAAGCTTCTCTCCCAGACGCAGCGTTTCCGGGCAAGTCATGCGGCGCAGCGTCTGGCAGAACCCATCAGCAGGAAATATTGATCATCGTAAAAACACTGTTTTGCGGGGAAGTAAGAATATTAGCTTGACCGATTAAGGTCTTGTTGGATAGGGAAATATTGATTGCCGTAAATAAACCTGAGATTCTTGACCTCTCGTATGCTGAGCTGGGAGAGCTGGTTTCATCGCTTGGTGAGCCTGCCTTCCGTGCGGATCAAATACTGGGGTGGGTCTATAAAAAATCCGCCGTCTCTTTTGCGGAAATGACCGACCTGCCGCAGGCATTCCGGCAAAAGCTGGGGCAAGTTGCCGCGTTTTCCGGTTTGGTGCCGGTAGACGAGAAGGTCTCTGCCGATGGGATGACGCGCAAGGTGCTTATCCGGCTTGCCGACGGCAGTACGATTGAGTCTGTCTTGATGACCTACGGTGAGGGCAGCCGGGGGAGGGTGCGGGGCACCGTCTGCGTTTCCACCCAGGCAGGATGCCCCATCGGCTGTCCGTTCTGTGCGACGGGGCAACAGCGTTTCCGGCGTAACCTGACCTGCGGCGAAATAATCGCGCAGGTGCTTTATTTCTCAAAACCATCGGGTAACGATGAAGACAGGCGGTCGGTGACCAATGTCGTTTTCATGGGCATGGGGGAGCCGCTGGCAAATTACGAAGCTGTCACGAAAGCCATCGCCATGTTGAACCTTGATGCCGGCTTCAGGCTGGGCGCCCGGCAGATGACTGTTTCCACCGCCGGGATCGTGCCCCAGATATTCCGTCTCGCCGGCGAGGCGGTTACCGTTGAGCTTGCCGTCTCCCTTCATGCCGCTACGAACAAGCTGAGAAACTATCTTGTCCCCGTGAACCAGGCATATCCCCTGGACGAGCTTCTCTCTGTCTGCCGTTATTACCTGAAAAGGACCGGGCGTCGTCCGACATATGAATACGCCCTTTTCCAGGGTATAAATGATTCTTTAAACCAGGCAAAAGACCTGGCACGGTTGCTTAAGGGCATGAACTGTCATGTCAATCTCATTGCTGGCAACAGGACCGGGGACGGGAAGTTTACCCCCGCCGGTCCCAAACAGGTGCTGGTATTCCACCAGACGCTTCAGGAGAGGGGGCTATCCAGCACCATCAGGACAGCGATGGGTGAAGATATTGATGCCGGTTGTGGTCAACTGCGCGGTCGCTCTCTGGCCACCGGGAGAATGAAGAGATAAAAGCAATGGAAGAAAAGAAAGAGACGAGAATCGCCCGGATACTGAGTGCGATCAGGAAGCAATTCATCATTGGCTTTATCGTCACCATTCCCCTGGGAGTGACTCTGCTGGTCCTCCTCTGGATTTTTGAGACGGTCGATAACTTCCTCCAGCCGTTCATCGAGCTGATGCTGGGGCGCACGATACAGGGAATCGGCTTTGTCATAACCGTGCTTTTTATCTACGTCGCTGGCATCATCAGCAGCAATGTTGTCGGCAGCCAGCTGATCCGTTTCGGGGAGGCGCTGGTGTACCGTGTGCCGCTGGCGCGGACAATATACCGGGCGGTCAAACAGGTGGTTGAAAATTTCTCCGGACCAAGCAGGGCCAATTTTCTCAGGGTGGTTCTGGTGGAATTTCCGAGAAAAGGGGTCGTTACCCTGGCCTTTATCACCAGCGAGACCAGAGATAAATCCGGAAGCAGGCTTCTGAGTCTGCTTGTCCCGACCGCACCCAATCCCCTGAGCGGCTATGTTGTCGTTGTGCCAGAGAAGGAAGTTATCGAAACAAATATCCGTGTTGATGAAGCGATGAGGATGATGATCTCCGGCGGTGCGATCCTGCCTTCCGGTACGAACGGCAGCGTCCCGATGTATAACTGGCCACCTTCTTTCCCCGGGAAAGACACTGCCCTTTCCGACAAGCAGGAGGGCTAATCGGATTTAGGAGTTACACAGCTGGATATAAAGTTGGAAGCGACTCCTCATCCACCACACGTACAAAACTGTCTCCAACTGCGTAAGCCATAAGATTAACAAAAATCGCCGGTTAAGGCGATGAGATACATTTTACAGGATAGCTTGCCCCAAATATGCGTATGTTTGCCTGGCAGTCATCCGGAAACTCGGTATTCTGAGATAGGGCACATCGTCTGCTCGGATTAAGCAAAACCGTTTCTGGATCGCTTGTAGGGTCTGTGCCTGTTATTTGACCCTGTGCGACAGGCTACCTGTGGACTGATTTTCCGTCGCCGGGGATAAAATTTCCCTGTCTCACGATGCTGTGTTCCGGTTGTCTTGTTTCAGCCCTCGCTGCCCTTTTCCGGCGGCATGATATAGGGGACCGCTGTCTCCCTGGTGACCCTCTGTGCGCACTTCTGGCATCTTGCCCCGGTTTCATCGGAAAAGAGCTCAACCTTTTCCCCGCACCGGGGACAGCGGTATGATTCCATGCGGAGATTCCTGCCTTCCATCCCGTAACACCTGTTCTCCATTTGTTTTACCCCCTTTCACCCCGTCTCTTCCGGGGCGTATCTATTATACATTAACCAGCCCCTGTCCGGACAGGTAACCGGCAGATGTGCATCGTTTTGTTTTGGTTGCAAATGAATTGCCATTGCGAGGAGCGGTAGCGGCGAAGCAAACTCAATGCGTATCCGGTAGAGATTGCCACGGGCACGAACGTATCCTCAGAGTGACATATAAGCTAATATTTATCAACTAGATTAGAACGAGACACCAATTATTTTACAGGAGGGCGTGCAACCCATTGTCAAGAGCCCGTTTTTATTGTATACTACTGCCAGCTTAATTCGGCTGGGAGGTGGATTTAATGGAGTTATCCAGTATACCAAAGTGCCAGAAATGCAAGACAGGAGATCTGGTACCGCTGTCGGATTTTGGTGGTCAGGGGGCAGCCATTCATTACAAGGCGTGGGTCTGTACTAATCCTGAATGTGGCTTTAATCTGAAGATCAGAAACGGCGATGTCTATATCAATGAGCCGATTATGAGCGGGGCGCTACATACCAGCCGTGCCTCCAGGGTATAGATCCAACTAAATTTGCTCCAGTTATCCTGATCATGAAAGTGCTTCCTCGGTTAGCATGGCTAAAAGAGAAAGCACTTGACTTTTTGTTTCCAAGGTGGTGTATCGGCTGTGGCAGAGAAGGCTATTTTTTCTGTCCCTCCTGCATTGAACTGCTTGCTCCTGTTATGCCGCCGGTTTGCCCGCGCTGTGGCCGTCCGCAGGGAAGTGCCCGTCTTTGTCCCGGCTGTCGCAACTGGGACGCAAAGATAGATGGAATTCGTGCCCCTTTCCGCTTCGAAGGGGTGGCGCGTGATGCCGTACATCAGCTAAAATATAATCGTCTGAGGATACTGGCGCCTGAGCTGGCTCAACTCATGACCGAGCATCTTGCGGGATACCCTGTACCGGGCAATGTTCTGGTGCCTGTGCCCCTGCACCCGAAACGGTTGAGGGAGCGTGGTTACAACCAGTCCGGTTTGCTTGCCAGAGAGCTGGGCAGGAGGCTCAAACTGCCGCTAAACGAGACCTGCCTGGTGCGGCAGCGCGATACGTCCCCGCAGGTCGGAGCGACCCTGGCAGAACGCCGGGCGAATGTCGCCGGTGCTTTCCGCTGCCGTGACTTCAGTCTACAGGGCAAGGGTGTCATCCTGGTGGATGATGTTGTCACCACGGGAGCCACTCTTGATGCATGCGCTGCGGCGCTGAAGGCAGCCGCTGTGGTCTCGGTCTGGGGGCTGACTTTCGCAAGAGAGATTTAGCCGGCGAGAGGATAAAAGGGAGGAGGGAAAAAGATGGAGCTTATCATCAAAAGTAAAAACGTAGAGCTTGCACCGTCACTGAAGAGCCATATCGTACAAAAGCTGGACAAGATAAACCGGCATCTTCCGAAGATCCTGGAGTTTAATCTTGAGCTTACCGAAGAAAAGACAAAGTCCCCGGAGAACCGCTTTGTGGCGCAGCTTACAGTGGATAACAACGGCAACATCCTCCGTGCTGAAGAGCGGGGAGGAGACCTTCTCACCGTCGTTGACCGTGTTGAGGAGACCATCATGCGGCGCATTGAACGCTACAAGGGGAAATTCAGGGAACGGGTACGGGGGAGTGAGACGATCCGGACCGGCTTTGATGAAGGCGCTCCAGCCGAGCCGGTAAAAAAGATTGTCAGGGTCAAGCACTTTGCGGTGAAACCAATATCCGTCACGGATGCAATTGAGCAGATGGAGCTTCTCGGCCACGACTTTTTCCTCTTTACCAACAGTGAAACCGCGGAGGCTAACCTGGTTTATCGCAGGCGGGACGGCAATTATGGCCTGATTGAGCCGGAGTATTAACAAAAAACCAGATGGAGGGGATAACCGCAATACTGTCTTGAGATTAGATGGCTAACAAGCTCAAATACGGTGCCTTTAATACCAGGATGGGCTGGATCGGTGTTCTGAGAGGGGATAAGGGGCTTATACGCACTACCTTGCCTTGCAGACATGATGACGAAGCGCTCACGCAACTGGGTAAGGGGATAGAAGAATCCGTCTGGTCTCCTGATTTCTTTACCGACCTGAGAGAACGCCTTACAGCATATTTTGAGGGTACTAAGGTAGGCTTCGCTGATGAACTCGACTTCACCTCAGGGACCTCTTTTCAGCAGGCGGTCTGGCGGATGACTCAACTTATCCCTTACGGGGAGACCAGAAGCTACAAATGGGTGAGTGAGGCGGTCGGCAAAGCCGGGGCAGCGCGTGCCGTGGGTCAGGCTTTGCACCAAAATCCCCTGCCGATTATCGTTCCCTGTCACCGCGTCATCGCCAGCAACAGGAGCCTTTGCGGGTTTGGTGGTGGGCTGGCGATGAAGAGGGCACTGCTTCATCTGGAAAACCCGGCGGTGTATTAAACAACGGGTAGCCCGATCATCCGGTAGTGTTTCTCCCGATTTGTTTTTTCTGCGGCGGAAGGGTGTTCTTTACCTTCCGGTTTAGATAGTTAAGCTCGCATATCTCAATAAAGCCCTCACCGGCAAAGCTGAAATACCTGTTATCCCCGATAATGATATGGTCTAAAACCTTGACTTGCATGATGATGCCTGCTTGGACCAGCTCTTTCGTTATCTCCCGGTCACTCCTGCTGGGTTCGGGGTTGCCGGAGGGATGGTTATGGACAAGAATCATGGAGACAGCGCTGCGTTTCAAAGCACTTTCTATCACCTCACGCACCGAGACGGTGCTGGCGTTCACGGTGCCGTGAAAGAGGTCGGCATCATCAATAATCTGGTTCTGGCTGTTGAGATACAGCACCTTCATGACCTCTTTCTTGAGGTCACGCATGGCGTGGTAGAGATAGTCAAAAATCTCCCCTGATGAACTGAAGACAGGCTTTTCGGGGAGCTTCTCTTTCAGGAACTCCCTGGCAACCTCCTGCACCAGCCTGATGCCAAAGGCGTTATGCGGCCCGATACCATCGATCTCCTGCAACTCCTGGGGTGAAGCCTCCAGGACGCCCCTCAAGGTCTTGAACCTCTTCAAGGCTTCTTTTGCCGGCTGCTTGCAGTCTCTGCGGGGTGAGCCGAGCGTCAGGAGAAGCTCGATAATCTCGTAGTCGTGGAAGGCGCCAAGCCCCGCCTGGATAAACTTTTCCCTGAGCCGTTTGCGATGTCCGGGTGATTCTTCGGGCATTTGTCCCCCATTCTTTATAGTTACAGGCTATCCAGAAACTGTTTTTCTGAATCTGAGCAGGTAATGTGCCCTATCTCAGGATACCGAGTTTCGGATGACTGCGACGCTTTGAATCATTCCTGGTTGCTTTTCGCATAAATTTGAGACGGTAAAACCGGTTTTACGATTTGAACACCTCGACTCTTAACCCGTCTTTTCCTATCAGGGTAACAAGCTGCTCTTCCAGTTCAGGGCAGAGGGCAATGGTTATCCCTGTCAGATTCAGGTTAATGATCTTTTCCCCGTTGATAATACGCAGGTTAACCTTGTCCTCCCCGGGAAAGTTTCTCAGGACATCAATCGTCCGGTGCAGTTTATCGATATCTCCCGCCTCATCATTTGTCTGGCTGAGGCTAAGAATCAAACGGTGGCTTTCAGCAGGATTCATTTTCACCTCGGGCGTAGTTTTGTTTTGTTCCGCACCGTCTCCAGCATCCGGCTGGTAGCGGCGGGCACCTTCGCAGTTCAGCTGTACCTGTTCCTCCTTGAGACGCACCTTCCCCTCAACAAGAAGGATGTTTCCTTCCTGCCACAGGTCTCCGGTGCTGGCATAGACCCTGGGCCAGACCATGACATCAATACTGCCGTCCAGGTCTTCCAGAACCGCCTGGATAAATGGTTTCTTCTCCCTGGTGACAAGATTACGCACCGAGACGACCATGCCGGCAACGACAATCTTTTTCCCCACCATCCCGGCATCAATCTGCCCGCAGAGCACCGTGTTTTCCCCGGTGATGCGGAAAGGGACAGCTTTCAGGGGGTGCTCGGAAAGATAAACCCCCATCAGCTCTTTTTCCCAGGTCAGCCTGTCCTTGACGGAGACGCTGCCTGCTTCCAGACTGAGACTGGGCAGAGGGGTCTGGGTGGTCTCGCCGAAAAGGTCAAACATGGCGGTCTGCCCGGTGCTCCTCAGTTTTTCTTCACGCTGTGCCAGAGAGATAATGCGGCTGACACCATCAAGAAGCGCCCCGCGGTCGCCCAGGGCGTCCAGGGCACCTGCTTTGATGAGGCTCTCCAGCACGCGCCTGTTGACGCCACTGAGGTTGGCACGGCGACAGAGGTCTTCAATGGATTTGAACGAAGTGCTCTGATTGCGTTCGGCAATTACCTTCTCAATCGCCCCCTGACCAACGTTCTTGATGGCGGCAAGCCCGTAGCGGATGGACAGTTTGCCGTCTTCCTCATTCTTTTCCACGGAAAAGTAGGCTTCACTGCGGTTAATATCCGGGGGCAGGACGGTAATACCGAGGCGGCGGCACTCGTTGACCGCGCTGGCAATTTTATCCTGGTCGCCCATGTAGGTAATCAGGAAGGCGGTAATATACTCAACCGGGTAATTGGCTTTCAGGTAGGCGTTGTGGTAAGCCTGAAGGGCGTAGCTGACGCTGTGTGCCTTGTTAAAGGCATAGCCGGCGAAGGGTTCAATTAAGGCAAAGACCTCAGAGGCAAGCTCGTGAGAGAATCCTTTTGTCTCGGCGCCGGCAATAAAGTTCTGCTTCTCCTTCTGCATGACCTCCGGGATTTTCTTCCCCATCGCCTTGCGGAAGATATCCGCCTGTCCCAGGGAGTATCCGGCAAAAGCCCGGGCAATGAAGAGTACCTGCTCCTGATAGACAATGACCCCGTATGTCTCCTCAAGAATGCTTTCGAGTGCCGGGTGCGGGTAATGGATCGGCTCCTCCCCGTGCTTGGCCCTGATAAAGGTGGGTATCTGCTCCATCGGGCCGGGGCGGTAAAGGGCAATCATGGCGCAGATATCACTGAAGGTTGTCGGCTTCAGCTCCCTGATGTAGCGACGCATCCCGGCACCCTCGAGCTGGAAGATACCCGCCGTTTCCCCGGAGGCAAGAAGGGCAAAGGTTGCCTCATCATCCATCGGGATACTGTGCCGGTCAATGTCAACGCCGTAGTTCTGCCGGATAATCTCCTTTGCCTTGCACATGATGGTGAGATTCGCCAGGCCAAGGAAATCCATCTTGAGAAGCCCCACCCGGGCGATATCCTCCATGGTGAACTGGGTCATGACCAGTCCCTCATCGTTGCTCTTGCTCAGTTTTTGCAGGGGGACATACCTTACCAGCGGCTCTTTCGAGATGACCACACCGGCGGCATGGGTGCTGGCATGGCGGGCAATCCCTTCAACCCCCCTGGCGGCATTCACCAGGTTGCGGATGATAGGGTCCTGGTCATAGAAGCTCTTAAGCTCCTGATTCTCGTTCAGTGCCTGGTCTAAGGTCATATTCAACCCGAAGGGGATCAGCTTTGCCACGCGGTCAACATCGGCGTACGCCATACCCATTGCCCGTCCGGCGTCGCGCAGTGCCGCTCTTGCCCCCAGTGTGCCGAAGGTGATGATCTGGGCGACGTGGTCTTGCCCGTACTTCTGCGAGACATGGGCAATGACCTCATCCCGGCGGTCATCCTGAAAGTCAAGGTCAATATCCGGCATCTCCTTGCGCTCGATATTGAGGAAGCGCTCAAAAGCCAGCTTGTTGGCAATCGGGTCAATCTCGGTGATGTTCAGGCAGTGCAGGACGATGCTCGAGGCGGCACTACCCCTGACGCCGAACAGAATATTGCGGCTGCGGGTGAAGGTGATAATATCCCAGACAACGAGGAAGTAGTTGGCAAACTGGGTCTGCCGGATAACGTCAAGCTCGTAGGCAAGACGCTCTTTTATCGTTTGCGCCGGATCGGGGTAGAACCTCTCAAGACCCTGATAACAGAGCGTCGAGAGATACTCATCAGCCGTTTTCCTTGGGGGAAGGTCGATCTCCGGGAGATGGAGACGGCCAAACTCCAGCTTCAGGTTGCACATCTCGGCAATGCGCCCGGTGTTTTCAATGGCATCGGGGATATCCCGGTACTCCTCTGCCATCTCTGCGGGGCTTTTGAGGTAGAAAAAATCCCCCGCCATTTTCAGCCTGTTTTCATCTTTGACCATTGAGTTGGTACCGATGCAGAGGAGCAGGTCGTGGGTGGAGGCATCTTCCCGCCTGATGTAGTGCACGTCATTGGTGGCAACCAGCGGGATATCAAGCTCGCGGCTCATGGCAATAATCGTCTGGTTCACCTTTTGCAGTTCGGGGATGGGGTGTCTTTGCACCTCCAGGTAGAAATCGGAAAAGGTCTCTTTGAACCACAGGGCGGTCTTTCTGGCATCGTCAAGACGCCCCTGAAGGATAAGCTGGGGGATTTCGCTGCCGATACAGCCGGAGAGCGCAACAAGACCCTCATGGTACTCCTCAAGGAGTTTTTTATCCATTTTGGGCTTGTAGTAGAAGCTTTCCAGGTTTGCCCTGGTGACACGCTGGATCAGGTTGTGATAGCCGGTCTCATTTTTCGCCAGGAGCACCAGGTGATAGTTGTTCTTGTCGCCGGCATCATGTTTGAAGCGGGAATCCGGGGCAACATAGACCTCGCAGCCGATGATTGGCTTGATGCCGGCATTGTTTGCCTCCTGGTAAAACTGCAGTACCCCGTACATGTTGCCGTGGTCAGTAATGGCCAGGCTGCTCATCCCCAACTCTTTTGCCCGCTCAACAAGTTGTGGAATGCGGCACATGCCGTCAAGCAGACTGTATTCTGTATGGATGTGGAGATGAGTGAACATGCCTCCCCTTCACGACCGGTAAATCTTGCGCTGTGATACGTATTCCCGCGTAGAAAAGACACCAAATTATAGCACAGAAC
>JBDRFO010000071.1:0-4330 GCA_043818655.1 Chloroflexota bacterium | reverse complement strand
GGCCCCTCATACTTCTGACGAGGGGGAAGCTCCGCAGCACCCAGAAAAACAGGAAATAAAACCCACATCAAAAAGACTGTTAAAAAATAAATCCTTTTTAGCTTAATCATGTTCTTTTCTCTCCTTTTTCATTGCAACAGGCAGATAGACTGAAGTTTACCCCGTTGAAAAACGGGGGTGGAAGACTGTTAGGACACTTCAGCCTTCGGTCTTCAGCCTAAACGCCTGATCAGTTAATATTCTTTTAGAACTGATACTTCAACCGGATGTAGATCTCATCATTATCCTTGACTGCCCCAAAGGGAAGCTCGTACTGATCGCCGATATATACCAGCCCTCCTATCTCGGGCCGCCAGTGGTCTCCGTATTTAAATTCCACACGAGGCTTTAGATACCAGCCTGTAGTGGCAGCATGATACACTGTCAATATCTCCGGGCAAATCCTCCCCATGTGATACTCGGTATTAATCATAAGGCTGAAAGCCAAGCTGTCCTCGCGGCATTTTTGCGAATAAGGACCATCTGTCAGCTCCTTGTCATAACCGAATATATGGTCGTAGAAGACCTGACCGGAAATGAACCACATCTTTTCCGGGTTGAGAAGAGGGATCCACGTCTTATAGTCAAAGCCGAGCATGGAGGACTGCACAGTCCTTTCGGCTATCACGATATTCGGCAGACCGAGCGGACCGAACGGAAATTCTGTTTTATTATAGTGTTTGTCCAGACGGGTGGCAAACTCGCCCCGCCATACCCACATGCCGGTGGCCTTATTAAAGGTAAAACCGATCACCCTTTCCCGCGGGTATTCAAATCTAAAGTTGACGGGGAGGGGGGGGAGGAGGCTATCGAACACAGCCTGATCAAAGGTTCCTGGAAATGGTGGTGGACCCCAAGGAGGAGGAGGAGCAGCAGTCGCCATGTAACCAAGAGCCGGCGACAATGGACTGAGATCAGCTTTCACAACCGGCGTCTTAGAGAAACCCTGCCAGTAATTCAAGGTGGCAAACCAGCCGCCCAATTCTCCACCCAGCCGACCGCCAAACTCGCTCTTATTGACATTGATCCAAGAAGGAGTGTCCTCCTCTCCTACCTCCACTGATGTAGGTACCGACACCCATGGAGCTAAGCTGTTCGGACTCCTCAGCCCCTGTATTTGTAGCGACGCTGGGGAATTGGGAATGGTCCAAGGCGATCTGTAATCTTCGCTCATGGTGGTGTCAGCGTATATCTTGTCCCTTCTGACATCCCCAGGGTTCCACAACAATTCCAAAAAGGTATTGTGCATCGTATCAATCCCGTAAGTCGCCTTGACCATCGTCAAGGGAATGCGGATATCTTCCCAGTCCCGGGAAGAAAACTGACGACGCATATCCAGGGGATTGACCATATCCATCAACCGCAAACCATCAGTCTCACCCCATACCACCTGTTGCTTGCCTATACGAAAATCCCACCTCCCCAAACTAATATCCGTATAAAGCTCTCGCAACGAATACTCGTTTTGCAGAATATCCCGGGAACCCGCATAATTCCTATTCCAACTGTCGCTGCCACTCCGCAAATCATACGCCGCATCATATATGCCCCGAAAAACACCGTACACCGATACATTTTGATGCACCTTCGCATCAACCTCCACCTGGAGACGATTTTCACTGCTTACCAACCCGGCACCCTCTCCCCCTGTCCGGTAAGAACTCTGGTTCTGCAAATAACCGCTGATGGAAAGCTTCCCATCCAGCAACGGGGCAAAACCATAAGCAGAAAAAGCCAACCCCCACACCCATAAAAACGCTAAACCAAAAACTAAACCAATCCTCTTCATAGCTCCCTCCTTACTCTTTTTAAGGTTTTAAAAACAAATGCCGGCCTTAATATATATGTCATGGCAGGAACTAATTAATACCATTGCTGATAATCACTTCAAATTTGCGGCGTACTCAGGAGTATTTGGAGATGATGGCATGACCCCTGAACACCCTGCAACACTACGTCGCGTTAAGTACGGCTCGTTTTACCAGCGTCCTGAGCACCTGGGCCTTGTAGCCGTTCTTGTCCAAGAGAATGGCTCCTTTAACGGCAAGCTCAGCGGCTGCGGCAGCAACATCCTCGCTGATCTTCTTGCCGTCAAGGTACTCCTCCACCGCCCTGGCTCTAAACGGCACCGGCGCCACCGCACCTAAAACGACCCTGGCATTCTTGATCTTGTCATTGTTTATTTCATAGACAGAGGCCACGCTCACGATTGCAAAGTCGATTGCGTCCCTGACCCGGAACTTTTCGTATGCCGACCTATTCCCTTTTCCGTGAACCGGCGCCACAATCTCCGTAACCAATTCGTCAGCGTCAAGCAAATCCGTTATAACCGACGTTGATGTGAAGAACGCCTCGGCGGACAGTGTTCTCTTCGTTGTCTTTATGGTTGCATCAAGCGCTAAAAGCACTGTGCCGATATCCGATGGGTTCACTGCTATACACCCGCAGTTCATGCACCGCTTAGCCTCAGCCAGCACTTCGTCCCATTTCAGACCAAAAGTGTCCTCGGCTTCTATGCTGCGCTCGGCTATCGGACGTTCGGGCAGCTTTGCCTTTGTGGCTTTCAATACACCTTGAGGGTCAAATTCCAGGAATCCACCGGCTTTACCATGTGCGCCATCAAGCGGCGCATCTCTTACCCCCAGGTATTCATTCATGGCCGCTGCAGCCCTGCGTCCCGATTTCATGGCATGAACCACTGTCGCCGGTCCGCTCGCCACTTCGCCGCCCGCAAACAAACCAGGCTTGCTTGTCATCTGGCTCTCCGAGTCTACCGCAATCAAACCCCGGTTGATTTCCAACTCAAGCTCCTTGCCCAGAAATGAGAGGTCCGTGCGCTGACCTACAGCAATTAGAATCGAATCGCCTGATACTGTCTTTTTGACAGCCTGGTCGTACACGGGCGCAAAATTTCCATTTTCGTCAAAAACGGACGAACATCGGACCAAATCCAGGCCTTTCACCTTGCTGTTATCTCGCAGTACCTTGACTGGTCCCCACTGCGGGAGAATAGCAATGCCTTCTTCACGAGCCCGGCTGAGTTCCTCAGCGCTGGCCGGCAACTGCCCCTCACTCTCGAGACAAACCATCGTCACATTGGCCGCTCCCAGGCGCCTGGCGGTAATTGCCACGTCCACAGCCACGTTGCCGCCCCCAACAACCAGCACGTCCGTGCCCGGCTTGTCTTTCATCCATTGCTTTACCTCGATCAGGAACTCAAGACCGAAGGTAGTCAGTTCCTCGCCCTCGATCCCGATGATCTGACGTTTCCAGGCGCCGGTGTCGAAAAAGATGCTGTCATATTGCTTCTCGAGATCTTCTGTTGTGACGCCCACGCCGACTTCTGTCTTGAGCCGGAACTGTATCCCGATCTTCTCAAAGGCAGCAACAATACGCCTGATATACTCCTTGGGCAATCGATATGCAGGAATCGCATAAGTAAGCAATCCCCCGGCCTCTTCCATCTTTTCATAAATCGTGACGGCGTGTCCCGCCTGACGCAAATAGTACGCCGCCGTCAACCCGCCAGGACCAGAACCTACAATCGCCACATGCCTACCGCTTTCCTGCGCCGGAGCTTTGATGAACTCGCCGGCATGATCCAGAATGTAGTCCCCCACAAAGCGCTCTACTGCGCTGATGGCCACGTTTTCGTCGCATTTGTTCCGGCTGCAACCCTCCTGGCAAAATTGCGCGCACACGCGTGCAGTAATCGCAGGCATGGGATTGACCTGCATGATGATGCGCGCCGCACCCGCGATATCGCCGGCGCGCAGCCTGCTCATGTATCCGGGTATGTCGGTATCATCGGGACAGCGAGCCATGCAGGGGGGATCACAAACCTTCATGCCTCCGAATATCGAGTTGTAACGGTTCTCGCCTTTCACGGCGTAGCACAGCTCGCCTCCCTTCCGAAGGCACTGGATTGCGCCGCCCACATCATCGGGGTAGCGATAGTACCAGCAGCGCACGTCCTGGCAGATATTACCGCCGATGGTGGCAAGATTCCGGATCAGCGGAGATGCAACCGAATAGGCGGCCTGTGCCAATGACGGCCATTTCTCACGAATGGTCCCAGATTCGGCAATAGCCGTAAGTTTAGTCATAGCGCCTATTTTCAGGCCTTGATGATCCTGTTTGATGTAATCCAGGCCTTCTATGGTCTTGAGATTGACAACAGTCTTTGGATACTGAGGGAGAATTCGGTCCTTCAAAACTCCAAGCAGATCGGTGCCGCCTGCGATTGCCTTTGCCGTGCCCTGAGAAGAGCGAAGCAAATCGCCCGCCTCCT
>JBDRFO010000070.1:0-7679 GCA_043818655.1 Chloroflexota bacterium | reverse complement strand
GGCTATATCTATGTCCGTGCCGAATACCCGCTTGCCGTGGAGCGATTGGAGCTTGCCCTGCGTCAGGTCAGCGAACACGGCTTAATGGGTGATAATATTCTTGGCTCAGGTTTCAGCTTTAATATCAAGATTAAGCAGGGGGCAGGTGCCTTTGTCTGCGGTGAGGAGACCGCCCTCATGGCTTCTATTATGGGCAAACGCGGTATGCCCCATCCCCGTCCACCCTTCCCGGCCCACGAGGGGCTCTGGGGTAAGCCCACCAACATCAACAATGTCAAGACTCTTGCCGCTGTGCCGGTCATCGTTACCAATGGAGCTGGCCGGTATGCCCAGGTTGGTACCGAGAAGAGCAAGGGGACAGCCGTCTTTGCCCTGGTTGGCAAAATTGCCAATAGTGGCCTGATTGAGGTGCCCATGGGTACACGGCTTGAGGAAATTGTCTATGGTATCGGCGGTGGCATCCCCGGCGGCAAACGGTTTAAGGCGGTACAGACGGGTGGTCCCTCCGGGGGCTGTCTCCCCGCCAGCCAGCTAAACTTACCAATTGACTATGAATCGCTGACTGCGGCTGGTTCCATTATGGGGTCAGGCGGGATGGTGGTCATGGATGAGAGTACCTGCATGGTTGACATCGCTCGCTTCTTTCTTTCCTTTACGCAGACTGAGTCCTGCGGCAAGTGTGTCATGTGCCGTCTGGGCACAAAGCAAATGCTTGGCAGACTGGAGGGCATCACCAACGGACGGGGTAAGCTGGAAGACCTGGAGCTACTTTCTGAGCTTTGCAATACCGTCAAGATTGGCTCACTCTGCGGTTTAGGACAGACAGCACCCAATCCGGTGCTCACGACACTGCGTTATTTCCGTGATGAGTATGAAGAGCATATCAAAGAGCATCACTGCCGGGCTGATGTCTGTAAGGGTTTGACTCAGCCGACATAAGCTAATCCGACCAGCTCAACATAACGCACTTCTTTCAAGGAGTTTGCATTGGAAAATTTTAAATTAACCATTGACGGGATAGAAGTTGAAGCAAAACCGGGTAACACCGTGCTTGAGGCAGCCCAGACGGCAGGTATCTACATACCTACCCTGTGTTCCCACGCTGACCTTGAGCCTTACGGTGGTTGCCGCCTATGTGTTGTGGAAATTGAAAAGGTGAGGGGTCTCCCTACGGCCTGCACCACCCCCGCCAGTCCCGGTATGATCGTACATACGGAGACGCCTGCCGTGGACAGGGTGCGCCATACCGCGGTGGAGCTACTCATCGCTGACCATCCTGAAGACTGCCTCATCTGCTCACAGAACCAGCGCTGTGAACTCCAGAAGGTAGCTTCGTATCTGGGTATCAGAAAGCAATCTTTCCACAGGACGAGCACGCCCACAGTAATTGACGACAGCAACCCGTTTTTTAACCTTGACCGCAGTCGCTGCATCCTCTGTGCCCGCTGTGTGCGTACCTGCAGTGAGGTAACGGGGAACGGTGCCATTGACCTTGCCAATCGTGGCTACCGGACAAAGGTGGTCACCTTTAACGATGGCTTGCTCATCGATTCTATCTGCCAGTCCTGTGGGGAGTGTGTTGAGCACTGCCCCGTTGGCGCTCTTTCTCCGAAAGAAACGAAGCCACCGACAAGAGAGGTGCTGACCACCTGCCCTTACTGCGGTGTTGGCTGCCAGATGTATCTTGGTATCCGCGGCGGGAAGGTGATAAGCATTCGCGGTAAGAGCGAGGGTTCTACCAACAAAGGCTGGCTCTGTGTCAAGGGACGGTACGGTATCGGCGAGTTCATCCATCACCCGGACAGGCTGACAACCCCGTTGATAAAAAGAGATGGCAAATTTGAAGAAGCCTCCTGGGATGAGGCGCTGGGGCTTATCGCCAGCAAGCTCGCCAGCTATAAGAGTGATGAAATGGCGGTGGTCTCATCTGCCAAGTGCACCAACGAGGACAACTACGTGGCGCAGAAATTTGCCCGTGCTGTTCTGGGCACCAACAACGTTGACCACTGCGCCCGGCTGTGCCATGCCTCAACGGTAGCGGGACTCGGTCAGAGCTTTGGTGCTGGTGCCATGACCAACTCCATTGATGAAATAGCGGGGGCTGACTGCATTTTTGTCATTGGCAGCAATACCACCGAAGCACACCCGGTGATTGGCTTTGAGATACAAAGGGCGGTAAGGCATGGGGCAAAGCTCATTGTCGTCAATCCCAGGGAGATTGGTCTTGTCCGCTCAGCTCAGCTGTGGCTGAGGCAGCGTCCGGGCAGTGATGTTGCCCTGCTGATGGGCATGATGAAGGTGATCGTTGATGAAGGGCTTGTCGATACGGAGTTTATTCAGGAGCACTGTGAGAATTTTGAATCATTTAAAGAATCGCTCGAGAACTTCCCGCTGGACTTTGTGGAAAGCGTCACTGATGTGCCGGCAGAGCAGATAGCGCAGGCCGCCCGGATTTATGCGACGAGCAAACCAGCCAGCATTATCTACTCGATGGGCATCACCCAGCACTCTCACGGTACGGATAATGTCATGGCGATTGCCAACCTTGCGATGCTGACGGGGAACGTCGGTAAGGCTTCTTCGGGGGTCAACCCCCTGCGGGGTCAGAACAATGTACAGGGTGCCTGCGACCTGGGTGCCGTACCCAATGTCTATACCGGTTACCAGACGGTTACGAATGAAGCGATACGCAAGAAGTTTGAGGATGCCTGGGGATGCAACCTGCCTGCCACACCGGGGCTTGCCATTACCGAGATGATTCCTGCCGCCTACGAGGGCAGTCTGAAAGCCATGTATCTCATCGGGGAAAACCCGGCGCTCTCGGAGCCTGATGCCAACCATGCAAGAGAAGCATTATCCCGTCTTGACTTCTTTGTGGTTCAGGATATATTTCTGACAGAAACGGCTAAACTGGCGCATGTCGTCCTGCCCGGGACAAGCTTTGCCGAGAAGGACGGCACCTTCACCAGCACCGATCGAAAAGTGCAGAGGGTGAGGAAGGCAATCGAACCTCAGGGTCAATCCCGCCCGGACTGGCTGATTACCTGCCAGATTGCTAAGAAGATGGGTGCCAAAGGCTTCAGCTTTAATAACCCGTCGGAGATTATGGATGAGATTGCCCGCCTTACTCCCAGCTACGGTGGTATCTCGTATCGCCGTCTTGAGAGCGGCAGTCTTCAGTGGCCCTGCCCGACACCTGACCATCCGGGAACACCCTTCCTCCACGCCGGGAAGTTCAGTCGGGGTAAAGGCAGGTTTGTACCCCTTGAGTACAAACCACCGCGGGAAATGCCGGATAAAGATTATCCCCTGATACTCACCACGGGGCGCAATATCAACCATTTTCATACCGGCACACTGACCAGAAAAGTGAAGGGGCTGAATGTGCTCAGGGGAGAAGAGCAGGTAGAGATAAATCCTGAGGACGCCGGGGCTTTGGGCATAAACGATGGTGATGTGGTAAAGGTCACTTCCCGCCGTGGTGAGGTGGTGACCAAGGCAAAGCTCACCGGGGTTTCTTCCAGGGGTGTGGTCTTTATGACCTTCCACTTTGCCGAGAGCCCGACAAATGTGCTTACCAATCCGGCGCTTGACCCGGTCGCCAAGATTCCGGAGCTTAAGGTGTGTGCCGTGAGGGTTGAAAAAGCCTGAAGAGCAGGGTATATTTAGGCATCACCCGGGAAAATATGGGTAAGCCCGAACCGGTTACATACTCGGTTCTGAAGGGCTTTCTGGACAGGTTATAGCCATGCACTCCGTCGGCACCGACATAATAGAGATAGAGCGCATTGAAAAGGCACTGCTCCGTTTCGGGGAGAAGTTCTTAAGTCGGGTCTTTACCGAAGATGAGGTTAAACTTTACCGCGACAAACCTAATGCCTTAGCGGCTCGTTTTGCCGGTAAAGAAGCCGTCATCAAGACGCTGGGGATAAAGAACATCCCTTGGAAGGATATTGAGATACTCCCCGATGATAAAGGTAAGCCCTGGGTGCGTCTTTACCGGAAAGCACAGAGTCGGGCAGATAGTCTCGGACTGGGCGAAATCGCAATCAGCCTCTCCCACTCCCGTGAGTATGCGACTGCCTGTGCCGTCGCCGGGGTAAAGAGGCCTTACATTTAGCCGGGTCGTTCTGATTGCTCCAAGTGGGAATACTATACTTTTAGAGGAAGGTGCAATTCGGCACCTCAGAAACTAAAATAGAGGGGGGTAAATAAAAACATGGCTTGCTTTTTAGCACCAACAGTAGCGGCAATAGCAACAACAGCTATCAGGAAAAGAATTTCTCCAAAATATCACCTGGATTGGTTGATTGCGATGCTTTGGGGAGGGGTAATAATGCTGGCCGTTGAGCATATATCACATAAGGAACTTGTGCCATATCCGCCATTTCTAACGGCTGGCCTTTCTGAGGTTTTGCCGGAAATATTGAAGGTGGGAGTTCCGATGACTCTTGCCATCGTTTTGGTCTGGGCGATAATGGTTTTGGTCGCCAAGAATATGAGCAAAAAGAAAATCTTAGTTGTAAAGGCATAATACAAAACTATGTGGCTAATAACAACATTTATTACGGCGCTTGTAGCTACTTTATTATGGTTTCTCTTGAAAAAGAGACATAAATTGGGATTCCTGAGCTTAATGCTGTGGGGAGCAACAATAATGATATTGATTGACCATATTTTGGGCTATGAAGGCGGAGAATTCATAGAACTGGAAACCGACGGGATCATTAAGAGCGGATTTTTACTGGGGCTTGCGATGCTGATTCCTGTTTTCTTCACATGGCTTGGTGCAATTTTGATTTCAAAATCTAAAGGGTGAACCGAAAATTGCCGCACTGCGTCTTAAGTTTGTAAACGAACAGAGTTCATTCAAGTACCAAATGGTGAAGTCACCGGCAGTCCGGATTACGAGATTAGCAGATGCGACAGCCTCAAAAACAACTGAAGAGCAATGTCGGTTCCAGCGCTTCTTGTTGTACTTACTTTACCAGCATAGGGAGTAAGAATAATGGCGGTTCTTAAAGAGCTTCTCAGGGAAGCCTTTGATTTCCTGACGGTCTGTTTTTCGGCAAATGTGCTCACCGGTCTTGTCCCCGCTTTCTTCATCGCGGGAGCGATTACCGTTTTTGTCTCGCAGACGATCGTTTTCAAGTATCTTGGTTCCCGGGCAAACAAGATACTTTCCTACGGGGTCGCCACATTATCAGGCGTTATCCTGATGGTTTGATCGTGCACCGTATTGCCGTTGTTTAGCGGTATCTATAAAAAGGGCGCCGGGCTGGGGCCGGCGGTTGCCTTTCTGTACTCTGCCCCGGCGGTTGATGTCCTGCCCCTGTTTTACACGTTCATTCTCCTGGGCACGGATGTCGGTCTCTCAAGAACCCTGGGAAGTTGCCTCTTCTCGGTCATGGTTGGTCTGATCATGGCATTCATCTACCGGAAAGAAGAGGCGCAGAAGGTGAAGCAAACCCTGACCGTTGCCCTCCCTGAAGAGGCGGAGGGGATAAGCCCTCGACGGCAGGCGGTCTTCTTCAGCATTCTGGCGGTCATTCTGATTCTGGCTTCGGTAAAGAACTGGATTGGCATCAACTGGATCGGGCTTGGTATCCTGCTCACCCTGCTCGGCATCGTTCTGTGGCGCTGGTTTACCCGTGATGATATCGCGCTGTGGATGGGAGGAACATGGCAGTTTGTCCGTACGATTATCCCCTGGCTCCTTGTCGGCGCGCTGGCTGCCGCCGTCATTTCGATTGCCTTTCCCGAAGAGATTGTCGTCGACTACGTCGGAGAAAACAATCTGCTTTCGTGTTTCATCGCTTCTGTCATCGGGTCACTTATGTATTTTTGCAGCCTGACCGAGGTGCCGATTGTCAGGGCATTTATGGATCTGGGGATGGCGAAAGGCCCGGCACTGGCGCTGCTTCTC
The DNA here is from genome assembly GCA_043818655.1 of Chloroflexota bacterium. GTDB lineage: Bacteria > Chloroflexota > Dehalococcoidia > Dehalococcoidales > JAZDNC01 > JBDRFO01. The sequence continues at coordinate 1,753 of JBDRFO010000070.1, read as the reverse complement.
ACCGGTCCCGCCGTCTCGATCCCCCAGATGCTGGTACTGCCCGGCATCATGGGGGTAAAAAAGACGCTGGTATATATTGCTCTGGTGATTGTCCTGGCGACAATTGCCGGATTGGTCTTCGGGCTGTTCATCCGCTAGAGATGAAAAACCCCATCTCTGGCATAATCTTACACGGAGCAAAAAGCTGTCTGAAGGAGATTGATATGGTAACGGTAAAGGTGTTTATCTCCACCCCAACCTGACCAACCTGTGATCATACAGAGGAGAGAGCCATCAAGGTGGCGCGTAAATTCCCCGGTGGGGTAGAAGTAAAGAAATTTCCCGCTCTCTCTCCTGAGGGGGAAAAATATGGTGTCCTGCTGACGCCGACGGTGATGATAAACGACAAAGTGGTTGCCGCAGGCAGGGTTATCTCGGAGAAGGAACTGGAAAAGCAGATACACAAGGCGATCGAGGCAAATTAGCTGAAGCAGAAAAATGGGGCTTGCTGGTTCTGTTTTTCACGGATATGACGGCTGGCTGTCTCCGGGGGTAAGTACCGGATACAATGGGTGTTAGGAATCCGGATGGTTACAGGCAGACCGTAAAAGTTGCCGTCGAGCTGGAGATAGAACCTTTTCTTGAGGAAAAGTTCAGCTTGGTAAAGCGGGTTGTACAATAGACAGAACTTTTAGGTTAGTCTTTAGCATTGCATAATACGGTAGTATAATAATCTTATGGTAGAGAGGCTTTTTAGCGATGATACAAACTTTTCTGACGAGTTATATCGCATAATTCGGGATGAAAACAGATGCGCCAAGGTTAAATCCGATATGGAGAACCTCTGGGGAATATACCATCCCTATGCCGATGGTGACTTTCCAAAGCAATTGGCACAGGATTTTCACGCTCGCTATTGGGAGATGTACCTGACTTGCACGTTGGTTCATAATTCCTTTAACGTTGCCCCAAAGCAAACGCGAGCCAAAGGTCCTGATATAAAGATAGACCATGCTTCAACAACCATATGGGTAGAAGCTGTTATCCCTACAAGTGGAGACCCAAGCAAACCCGACAGTGTTCCTAATCTCCAAATGGGTGTTGCTCAACAGGTTCCAGATGACCAAATAATCCTTCGATATCGAAGTGTGATATACGATAAATTCAATAAATATTGTCAGTACTTAGAAGATGGGATTATCAAAGTCGAGGATTGCTACATCATCGCCCTGAATGGCTGTAAGATTCAGAGTGTTGATCGCGAGCCACCAAGAATTGTCCGTTCTGTTCTACCCTTCGGTTGGGAAGTGGTCACTTTTGATACAAGCTCTCATGAAGTATTAAATAGTGGCTACCAATACAGGTCATCTATAAGAAAGGCTAGCGGCAGCCAGGTCGACACAGATATATTTACCAAACCAGAATATCAACATATTAGTGCCGTCATGTTCTCCAATATCGATGTTGCCAATCCAACTTCTGTTATGGGTGAGGATTTTATTATCGTTCGCAATCCTTTAGCAACAGGACAACTGCCTGATGATTTCCTCAAGGTTGGCTGGGAATATAAGGCTGAATTATCACAAACTGAAATCACTCTATTCTCAAGGAATCTGAGACAAGTCTAACAATTTAAAACCTTTACTTAAAAACTTTTCAAGTTGGCGCTGTGACCCGTAGGTGATAAAAAAAAACAGAGCCTTTTAACTGTGTCTTTCAAATTCATTTGTTAGAGCATACGGGAAATCATCCAGGACTCATTATCCTGAGATAG
>JBDRFO010000069.1:0-4069 GCA_043818655.1 Chloroflexota bacterium | reverse complement strand
GCCGATAAATATCCATTTGCCTGCCCGGACCTCCCGCATGTCGCGAAAAGCGTCACAGGCACTGGTTGATACCCTTGCGAATACGCGTGGCGGCTTGCCGGTAGACATGGAATCTCTCGCCAGACTAAGCACAAAATATCATGTGGGCAGGGGATGGCTCGCCTCGAAAAGCTACTGGGATTCTACTGTTTCCTGCTACCTGGGAAAATATCAGGAAAGCCCGTTCCTTGATTATTTCTGGACCGGATACGGCTACTACTCCATCCTGCTGGGAACGATGTCTTTCATCAAAGAGATACCAAGGGCGGATGTCTATCATGCCTTAAGCTGCGGTATGGCCGGCTTTATCGGCTCACTGGCTAAAGCCCTCTACGGGAAGCCCCTGATACTGACGGAGCAGGGATTATATCTGGTAGAAAGGCGTAATGAGCTATCGCGCACGGATATGCCGGAAGCCTCAAAACAGCAGATCATCAGTTTCTCCGAATCCCTGGTCAAGACAACCTACAAATACGCCGACCGGATTGTACCTCCCTGCTATAGCCACGTGAAAATTGAGGTTGGTCTCGGGGCTGACCCGAAAAAGATACAGGTGGTGAATAACGGTATTGAGGTGGACAGGTTTACCCCCGGTCCGGAGCGGAATGGTCATAAACCCGTGGTCGGTTGCCTTGCCCGGGTCGTGCCGATAAAGGGGATTACCTACTTTATTAAGGCAGCCAAGGCCGTCCATGAGAAGCAGGAGGCAGATTTCGTTGTCGTAGGAGGGCTTCAGGACAAAGCGTATCACAAGGAGTGCCTGAATCTCATCTCGGAACTGGGGATTGGAGATTATTTTAAGTTTATCGGGCATTCGAATGCCCTGGAATGGTACCAGCGCCTTGATATCTTTGTTTTGCCCTCATTATCCGAGGGGGTGCCGTATGCCCTCCTTGAGGCAATGAGCTGCGCCCTGCCCTGTGTTTGCAGCGCCGTTGGCGGCATCCCGGAGATACTCCCCGATACCAGCGTCGGCTTTGTTGTCCCGCCCGGTGAGTCAGGACACCTGGCCGAGAAAATCAGCGTACTTCTTTCCGACAGGGAGATGAGAAAAAGAATCGGGCAGCAGGCATACCGGCGTGCCCGTAAAGAATACACCCTGGAACATGAGGCAGACGAGTACCGCAAAATCTACGAGAGGGTTTCTGATGAGTGCACCGTCAATTGACCTGAAGGAGATACTTGATATGTCGCCGGAGACGGAGAAGATTGCCGTCACCCAGGGCTTGCTTTTTATTACCCCTTCCCTGGTAATCACGGTGATCTCCTATATCCTCTTCTTCCTGCTCAGAGACATGGGTACGGAGCAGCTAAATACCATCTCCGTCACCATCACCTCCGCCATCATTCTCAGCCTGGTGGGGACAGCCGGCATGCAGATTCTCGTTTACAGGATTATAGATGAGGGGAAATACGCCCACGATATGACGGCGACCGCCAGGAGCGTGAGGATGGGAGTTATTTCTGCCGTTCTCTTTTCTGCCGGCGCATCCGCCCTGCTCTATTCTTATTTCCAGAACGCCTTACATTTCCCGGTTTTTTACTTTGCTCATTTCTCGGCTCTCCTCACCCTCTACTCCCTCACATGGATTATCATCATCCCATTCTGGGCAGCCGGCGCGTACCGGTACCCGGCACTCATCTTCACTTTTTCCTACCTGGTCGTCCTCTCCCTGAGCTACGGTCTTTACCAGATGAACCCTGACTACGTCATCACGGGATATACCATCGGGACATCGGTGCTGCTTTTGCTCTCCCTGCTTGCAGCAAGGGGTTCTCCCGGTGGACGGCAGAAGATACCGGGTCTCCGGGGTGACCTCAAGATATTACCGGGCTTAATTTTCCGAAATCTGTCCCCTGTAATCTACAACGTCTGCTATGTTCTTGCGATTTTCCTGGACAAAATCATCGTTTGGGTCACGCAGGGACGGGCATCCGGAAAGGGGCTGTTGCTCACCGGTCCTTACACGACCGGTGCTTTTCTCGGTCTCATCCCCATGTTCAGCGTCATGGCCATCGTCTTTTTTACCAGTAAGGTAAGGCTTCTCACCGATGATATGTATCTGAGCAGGCTGACCGACATCCAGAAAAGAACCAGAAGATACAAATACCTTTACGACAGCAGCCTGCGGTCAATGCTGCTGATATGGGCAGTCCTTTTTACCCTTATTACCTGCTTCAGCCTCGATTACATCAGGGACCCCGAGGTTGTGAAGGTGGCAATAACCGTCGCCGCCGGCTCGCTCTTCTTCCTGATAATCGCTTATGACGCGGTCGTCTTACCCTTTTTTGGCAGGATCAGAATTTCGATGATTTCCATGCTGCTGGTCTGCATTTTCCAGGCTTCAGCCGTCTTCTTTGTCGGTCTTGATGTCTGGTATGCCGCCGCCGGGTTCCTTGCGGGCAGTTTTGCCGGGTTTCTGGTGAGCCATTTTGCCACAAGAAGATTGCTATCGGTATTTGAGTACAATTTGTTCCGGCTTCTTATTTTATCCGCATAAACGGAAAATTTTATCGCAGGAGGTATATCTATGGGAGCATCAATCAAACGAGTCCTGATAACCGGGGGCAGCGGCTATGTCGGCCGGCACCTTACCCGCGAGTTGCTGCAAAAGTTTCCTGACATCGAGGTTAACTCAATGTCCCGGAGCGAAACGGTTATTTCAGAACTGATGGCCATGTGCAGCAGCGACCGGTTGAAGATTATCATGGGAGACATCAGAGACACTGAAGCTGTCAGATATGCCACAAGGGGCATGGATGCTGTCTTCCACATGGCAGCAATGAAACGGGTTGACCTGAGCGAGATGCACTGCCGCGAAGCCGTCAGTACGAATGTGATCGGTACCATGAATGTGCTTGACGTCTTCAGGGGGAACACCTTTGTCCTGATGTCAACAGACAAAGCCGTGGAGCCGGTTAACTGCTACGGGGCTTCAAAGCTGGTGGCTGAGAAACTGGTCATGGAGCAGGCAAACAAGCAGAACCGGACGGCGCGGTACATGATTATCCGCTCGGGGAATATCAGCGGGTCGACCGGCAGCGTCCTGGAAATCTGGAAGCGCCAGATCGCCCAGAGTAACGAGATAACGGTTACCAATCTCAATATGCTGCGCTACTACACGACGATCGAAGGGGTCGTCAAGCTGCTCATTGCAGTGATGGTACGCGGGGAAAACGATAAAATATACGTAACACCCCGCGGGGAAAGAATGATCCTGAAAGAGCTGGTGGACGAGGTTATCGAGCGTTACGGCAATGAGAAGACCAGGGTGAAAATCATCGGCATGAGACCGGGCGAAAGACTGGAAGAGAAGCTACGTGTTGCTGATGAAGTAAATGTCATTGCCGGCTTTGAGGAAACTGATCTGAGCAAATCCGCAGCGCCAATCAAACCCGCCGCGATATTGAAATAATCAGAAGACTGATATATCCTTGAGAAGCTATCCGGAAACTATCTTGCCGAAGTCAGGAACGGAAGCACTGGAGTCTCGAAATAACAAGTATTTGGATAGATTGCAGAAATCATTCAGAAACCCAGTATCCTGAGACAGGGCTTGTAACATGCCGGGCTCTGGATACCCAGCATCGCGGCGACAGGCAGCCGTCAGTACCGCAGGTTGATGTCAGCCGGATAACAGTATGTGATACGGAGTAAAAGGCGATGGCATTGTTTGGAACATCGGGAATACGACAGCTTATGGACAGAGGGCTGCTCGAACTGACCCTGAAATGCGGGCTGGCGACAGGCAGCCTTTACCGGAGGGTGATTGTCGGCTGCGATACCAGGACATCCAGTGATGCGCTGAAAAACGCCTTTATCTCCGGGCTGCTTGCCTCCGGGGCAGGGGCTTACGACGGCGGGATGATGCCCACACCAACCCTTGCTTTTGCCACCCGGGGCTTTGCTGCCGGCGCGATGATTACCGCTTCGCACAACCCACCCCGTTATAACGGGATAAAGCTGTTCAATCCCGACGGCTCAAGCTTCGATGGCAGGCAGCGAACCGAAATCGAGAACCTGGTTGAC
>JBDRFO010000068.1:0-3476 GCA_043818655.1 Chloroflexota bacterium | reverse complement strand
CTCATTGGTGTAGCCCTTGGTTTTGTAGAATTCCTGTTCCTCAGCCGTGAAGGTGAAATTCGCTCCACAGTCGGAGCACTGGAGTTGTTTGTCCGCTGAACTCATGAATGACCTCCTCTTTATTCATTAGTTAGAGGTTTGGTCATCCAATTCTTAGGGGTTGCAGGAGAGCTGTGATAACCTACCCTGAACTAATTGTCTATAGTATACACCAAAAGTCAAGCTTTTGGCAAAATTAGCTTCAGTCAGGCTTGAAACAGGCAGGAGAGACGCCTCACTTATTCCTGCCGACTGAACGACCAGGCGGCGGCTGACAGCATCACGATGCCGAAGACTGCCACCACCAGTATATCTTCGAGAATGGTCATCGTATGTCCAAATACGGTCACGCCAATCACATAACCACCCTTTCCCATCGCACCGGCGGCTGCAGCTATCTCCGGTCCCAGAAAAATCTGGCGTATAGCATCGACCCCGTAAGTCAGCGGGTTGATTTTGGAGACAACCTCGAGCCATGCCGGCACGTTATTCACCGGGAAAAAGACGCCGGACAAGAATATCAGCGGGAAGACGATAATCTGCACAATTATCTGGAATCCCTGCTGGGACCGCATCCGCGAAGCTATGAGAACACCCAGCCCGGAAAGGGATACCGATATCAGAATCAGAGTCGGTATAACTTCGATTACCAGCAAGGGAGTCAGCGAAACACCGACTATCGGTGCCAGCACCAGCATGATAACCCCCTGTCCCACCGCCACGGCGGCACTGCCGACTGCCTTGCCCAGCACGATACCGCTCCGTCCCAGCGGGGCTACCAGAATCTCCTTCAAAAATCCGAATTCGCGGTCCCAGACGACCGATAAGCCGGACATCACCGAGTTCATCAGCACATTCATGGCAATAATACCCGGATAGATAAACTGGATGAAGCCGACGCCCGGCGTCAGTGAGCCAATAATCCGGGTAAACCCGGCGCCAAAAATAACCAGAAACAATAACGGCATGGCAAAGGAAGACAATATGCGTGACCGCTCCTGAACGAAACGGAGCAATTCCCGATATGAAACTACCCATGTTGCTCTAAGTATGTCAGCCATAATTATCTCCCGTGCCCTCCCCTTCTCATCCTCATCGCCATCCCCTTCATCTGCTCTTTCATGCCGGCCTCTTCATCGCGGATGGCGCGCCCGGTCAATTTCAGAAATACGTCGTCGAGAGTGGGCCGTCTCACTCCGATGGAAAGGAGAGGACTCTGGAAGCTCCCGATGAGTTTAGGCAGGAATTTTTCACCCTGGGGGATGCTGAGGGTGATGTTCCCATTCTGAATGAGGGGGGATAGTTGATATTTTTCTTTTAACTCAAGGGCAGCGGCATCGTTGTCTTTGGCTTTCAGCGTGACCACATCGCCACCCAGAGCGTCCTTGAGCTTATCCGGAGTATCGAGCGCAATAATGCGGCCGTTGTCGATGATGGTGATGCGGTCAGAGTTCTCGGCTTCGTCCATGTAGTGGGTAGTCAGGAAGATAGTGAGATTGTGCTGCTTACGCAGCGCTAAAACATAGTCCCAGATATGGCGGCGGGTCTGCGGGTCAAGTCCCAGGGTAGGCTCATCGAGAAAGAGCACGCGGGGACTGTGCAGCAGACCACGGGCGATTTCCAGTCTTCTTTTCATGCCGCCGGAAAAGGTGCGCACCTTACTCTTGCGGCGGTCGGATAACTCGACCAGCTCCAGGATTTCGCTGATACGCTTTTCTCTCTCTTTTCCTGGGATTTTGTAGGCGTAGGCATGGAAGCGCAGGTTTTGCTCGGCGGTCAGGTATTCATCGAGGGTCGGGTCCTGAAAGACGAGACCGATACACTTTCGCACCTCACTCCGCTGCTTGACCACGTCATACCCGCAGACTGTTGCCTTGCCGCCCGTCGGTGTCAACAGGGTGCAGAGCATGTTGATGGTAGTGGTTTTGCCAGCCCCATTCGGGCCGAGAAAACCGAATATTTCGCCCTCAGCTACCTGAAAAGAAACCCGGTCAACAGCAACCAGCTGTTTAAAACTCTTCGACAGGTTATCAACTTCTATTACGTTCATTGGGATAAAGCTCTCATAGAAATGTTTAGTGGAGTTTTCAAAGTCTGACAATTTCCGGCATATTATTAAGCATAAAGAACTTGCGCTGCGGAGTCAATGAGACAGACAAAACAGTGAGTGTTTGATAAGCGGGTGATGGGATCCGGCTCTAAGGCTTGCTCTCATCTGAAGACAGAAGCCATAAAAGTAATATAGTAAATTTCGCCGGATTTATACGTGCCTACGGCACCGTATGTACTCACGCCGTTAATAATGACATTTTTATAGCCATAATCATCCACTTTCCAGGTTATCAAAGCGGCATTCGCTATCTGGTCTACCGACCCATAGCGTACCGCCCAAAAAACGTCCTGATAGAGACCACCCGTTGTGGAGTAGTGATATTTCCCCAGCGATGCCATTTCACGGCTATTCTGTAGCGCCACATCGTCAATGTTTGTTCCCCATACGAGGGCGGGCACCCCGGCTTTTTTCCGTTCCGCGTTAACCAGGGTAAATATGGCCTGGTTGATTTCGTCTTCACTGAATACGGTCATACCCTGAGTAACAGCCTCATATTGTATTTTCAGGTCCTGGAACTCTTTATTCAGTTTTTCATATCTGGTATTCAAATCGTCAAAGCTAGTTTGAACCCTTTGCATTCCGTCAACCTGCGCCGCATACTGTCTTTTAAGCTCTTCATGCTGAGCATTTAAGTCCCGGTATTGTGTCTCGATTGCCATGGCTTTATCTAATTTTGCCTGTAAGTCCGCTACCTGGCTTTTTAAATCACTTAACTCTTTTTGCACATTATCGTATTCTTGCTGAGACACTGAACGTGAACAGCCCACCATTGTCAATAGAACGATGATTAATAAAACTGGTAGAACTTTAATTAACTTATTAACCATATCAACCTTCCGTGCTTAAGAATATCGGGCATTTTACCTCTTACAGTGGAGCGGGTGACGGGATTCGAACCCGCGACATTCTGCTTGGGAAGCAGACACTCTACCACTGAGTCACACCCGCTCAGGTCTATTAATTCTAGCCTAAAAGACAATGCCTGTAAAGGTTACCCACGCCTGCCTTGCATTTGCAGATGGAGGTGTATCGGGAAAATCAAAGTGCTTTATCGTCCCAGATTTCCTTCTTAGCTGGTCCTTTTTTGTGACTTTCAACCTCATCCACAATAGCCGGAAGAAGGACGGATAAGTAATGAATGCCCGGCATAATAGCCGCTTCCAGAGCCTCGATTATTTCATCTTCCGTCGCTCCCAGCTCCAGGGCATTGCGCACGTGGATTCTGACTCCCGGTTCATACATCTGGAGGGCATCGGCACAGACGCAGATTATCTCCTTCATTTTCCGTGACAAAGCGCCATCGCGAAAGACGTGCATGGCAGCC
>JBDRFO010000067.1:0-2237 GCA_043818655.1 Chloroflexota bacterium | reverse complement strand
TGATGCTAAGGATACGCATCATATCAGGCACGTCGGATGCCACGATAGATATACAAAGAGGGGAAAGAAGCCCAAGAAAAATCCAGCCGTACCGGTTCATCTTTTTGACATCTATTACTCTCACAGTATAGATACAGGAAGCAATAAGCATAGCATAATCAACAATTTGGAGGAACAAAACAACATAAGTAATATTGTTCCCGGTAAGGGAATATAGAAATTGCCACAAAACAAAAATATTGCCCAGCATGTAAAGCATAAGGAACAGGGAAAGGAATAGAAAAGATTTTCTCAGCGCCTTCTTGTAGATGGAAGCAACCTGAAAAGAAAAGAGGGAACCAAGAAAAAGAATCAGCGGGTGCATGATTGAAGTGTAAATGCCAGCAATACCACGGGGAAGGATAATACATATAAGTGAGAGTATTGCGGCAAGGACAACAGCAATAAACAAAACTCGCTTCGGTTGCATGGCTACTCCCTCTTACATGCTCTATACATCTACATACTATTATCTCACTATAGCAGAAGAAATGGCAAGTGACACAATTAACACAGGACTGGACAATATTGATTTTGCTGGTAAGCAGGAGATTATTAGGCTCCTTGTAGAGAAAGTATCATATATATCATATAATGGTACTTCAGTAGAGATACAAACAATTATCAGCCCTGATGTGCAATTGCATCCAGTACACCGAAGGGGACTAAGGGGATAGGGTGAAAATACTTCATTTTGCCGACCTTCATCTTGGCGTGGAGAGCTACGGGCGCATTGACCCGGCGACCGGTCTTTCCTCACGCATATCCGATTTTCTCTCCGTTTTTGACCAGGTTGTGGACTATGCTTTAGAGAGTAAGGTTGACCTTGTTATCTTCTGCGGTGATGCCTACAAGAGCCGCGAGCCAGGCCAGACCCACCAGCGTGAGTTTGCCCGCCGCATCAGACATCTCTCTGACGCTGGTGTCCCTGTGCTATTGCTGGTTGGCAACCATGACCTGCCGAATACAGTTGGCCGGGCAACCAGCACCGAGATATTTGGTACCCTGGCGGTGCATAATGTCTCTGTTGCCGGCAGGCCCGATCTTTACCGCATTTCTACACCGGACGGTGTTGTGCAGGTTGTGACGCTTCCCTGGCCGCGACGCAGTTCCCTGCTGGCGGGGGAACAGACCAGAGGTCTCAGCTTTGAAGAGATTAACCGGAAACTGGAACAGGCACTGACAGAGACGATCAGCAACCTTGCGGAGCGACTTGACCCGGCGATTCCCTCAATTCTAGCGGCGCACGTCTGGGTCGCCAACGCCAGGTTAGGCTCCGAGAACAGGATGACCATCGGGCGGGAGCATACCCTGCTTCTGAGCGACGTGGCAAATCCTGCCTTTGACTATGTTGCCCTCGGTCATATTCACCGGCACCGGATGCTCTCCACCAACCCGCCGGTAGCCTATTCGGGCAGCCTGGAGCGGCTGGATTTCGGCGAAGAGGACGATGAAAAAGGATTCTACGTGGTTGACATTGACTATGTTAAGGAGACGGGGAAAAAACAGGTTAGGTTTGATTTTCACCCTGTCCGATGCCGGCGTTTTGTGACGATTAACATTGAGGTTGGCTCTGATGATATTGACCCGACGGCAACCGTGCTCCAGGGGATTATCGGGCAGCAGGAGGAGGTGAAGGATGCGGTTGTTCGTGTTGAGATCGGACTGCCTGCCGCGTACAGCCGGCTCAGGGAGAATGAAATCAGGGAAAGTCTCAAGGAAGCCAGCTATTATACCATCGCACGGAATGTGAGGCGTGAAATCAGGGAAAGACCGATGGGCGGCGTGGCTTCGGAGACAACGCCCCTTGATGCCCTGAGGGAGTATCTTGAGGCAAAAAAAACGAGTCCGGAGCGGATGAAGGTTCTGCTTGAGCACGGGAAGAAGCTGATCGAGCTGCATGAGAGCAAGAAGAGATAGTGTATTTTTGGCTGTGACGTTTTGATTGCTTCTGGTTACCCTGTCATTAGTTACTCTGTCATTGCGAGTGAAGCGAAGCAAACTGAATTATAACACACCCGTCTGATGATTGGTGGTTCGTGCTATCATTTTCAAAGTTTAGTGAAACCCGAAGGGCAGAAACCCACGGGCTTGCCCGTGGATGAATGTAATTCGCCCGAAGGGTATTAACAATTATATCTTGCGATTACAGATATCAACTCCGTTAAACTATTTTGCCAACCTAATTTTTAAAAGCC